>DATMYU010000178.1:0-5878 GCA_035560775.1 Desulfosporosinus sp. | reverse complement strand
GATATAGATTGGTATTAGAGAATATTGAATATTGATTATTTAACTCATATATCCTTGATAATGGGATCAGGGGTTTCTACGAGGCAACCGTAATTGCTTCTCTATGAGCCAGGGCTGGTTTATAGGGTTTTGTAAGGGGGGTTGTCTTTTTCATGTTGTTAAATATAAAGGAGTGGAAAAATGACGTATTTTCAAGTGCGGAGCGTAAGCGTGCCGTAGATAGGGCAGAGTGTTACATTGAATATCGGAAGAAGCAAATACAGACCGAAGGATCGAAGTATGCAAGGAACGGGAACGATTTGGGTAGATTATTTCTAGGGGAGGGTTGTTCATGTCAACCACTACAAAAAATACTAAACCTCCGGTAGCGGAACCCGCGGGCTTATTGGAACGAATCTTTCACTTAACTGAAATGGGCACCAACGTACGTACGGAAATTTTGGCTGGGATCACCACGTTTGTGACCATGGCCTATATTCTATTTGTTAACCCTAACATCTTGAAGGATGCAGGGATGCCTGTTAATGCAACATTTGCAGCGACGGCCATAGCCGCGTGCGTCGCAACGCTGATTATGGGTTTGTATGCCAACTATCCTATCGCCTTGGCTCCGGGCATGGGACTTAACGCATTCTTTACGTACGTGGTCGTTCTGAAAATGGGACTTTCTTGGCAAACTGCGCTTGGAGCGGTCTTTATCTCGGGAGTTGTATTCTTTCTGATGACCGTAACTAAAGTTCGAGAATGGATTATCGAGGGTATTCCAGAGGTCTTGCGTATCTCGATCGGAGTTGGAATCGGTTTATTTATTGCCTTTATTGGACTGAAAAATGGTGGGCTGGTTATTGCCGATAAAAACACGTTTGTCACACTGGGTGATATGAAGGCTGCGGGTACGCTTGTCACAGTCTTTGGTTTGATCCTAACCGCGTGGTTGATCGCTAAAAAGGTCAAAGGCGGCTTACTGATCGGGATTTTGGGTACGACGGTATTCAGTATGTTTATGGGGGTTTCTTCCTTTCCGACCGGTCTAGCCAGTTTCGTTTCTATCTCTAATCCAATAGCGGCCATTGCACCGCTGGCATTCCAAATGGATATTAAGGGCGCTTTTAGTTATGGCTTAATTTCGATTCTCTTTGCGTTTACCTTTGTCGATTTATTCGATAATATTGGAACATTGCTTGGCGTTACACGTAAAGCCGGACTTTTAGACGAAGACGGTAATTTACCTCGTGCCGGAAAAGCCTTGATGGCAGATTCCGTTGGAACGATGTTTGGGGCCGCTATGGGAACGCCTACTGTGACTTCCTACGTGGAAAGTGCCTCCGGCGTGGCCGAGGGCGGGAAAACAGGTTTAACCGCAGTAACGGTAGCAGGTCTGTTTTTTGTCTCTCTGATTTTTGCTCCTCTCGTATTGTTGATTCCAGGACAAGCGACTGCACCTGTTCTGATCCTAGTGGGGGTCACCATGATGGGCGAAATAGTGAAAATTAAATTCGATGACTTTACTGAAGCATTGCCTGCCTTTATGACGATTGTGATGATGCCCTTAACCTTCTCCATCGCTCAAGGTTTAGCGTTTGGCTTCATGTCGTATACGATTATCAAATTGGTAACCGGACGTCATAAAGAGAATAATGTGGTCTTATACGTCTTAACAATTCTCTTTATCATCCACTTTTATTTAGGCGGCGGTTGATCTAACTTTAGATTGACTTCAAATGTGCATTTATTGATGTTCGATGTGCGAGGCTTGATTATCACACATCGAAGGTCTAAATGTTATGCGCTTTTCGGTTAGTAAAGAGGTTCTTTAGCAAAGAGATTCTTTGGCAAATAAGGAAAGGGTGGGATTAGAAATGCGTATTCTCTTTAAGAATGCTAAAATTGTCACCATGAATGCAGTGCGTGAGATTATTCAGGGCGATCTGTTAGTCGATGGGTCACGAATTGTTGCGGTCGGGGGAGCTATTGAACAACCTGCCGATCAAGTGATCGATCTTCGCGGAGATTTGATCATTCCCGGTTTGGTTCAAACCCATATCCATCTTTGCCAGACCTTGTTTCGAGGACAGGCAGATGATTTAGAACTCTTGGATTGGCTTAAATTGAAGGTTTGGCCTCTAGAAGGCGGGCATGATCCGGAATCTCTCTATGATTCCGCCTTACTTGGGATCGGGGAATTGTTTCTGGGAGGAACAACGACGATCGTGGATATGGAAACAGTACATCATACGGAACATGCTTTTGAAGCGATTCTCGCCAGTGGCTTGAGAGCCTTAGCGGGGAAGGTCATGATGGATGATTGCAACAAGGATATTCCAAGCTCTTTGCGGGAGAGTACAGACGCTTCCCTCCAAGAAAGCGTGGACTTATATGAGAAATATCACGGTAGAGGGAATGGACGCCTGGAAGTAGCTTTCACACCTCGTTTTGTTATTTCCTGCACTGATAGGTTATTGAGAGAGGTTGCGCAGATTGCCCGCGCTAAAAATGCCTTTGTGCATACGCACGCTTCAGAAAACCTATCGGAAATCCAGATTGTGGAGAGCACGCGCGGGATGCGCAATATTATCTATTTAGACAAGGTCGGCTTAACGGGCCCGAAACTCATCCTGGCGCACTGCATTTGGCTGGATGAAGCAGAAAAGGACATCTTGGTCCAGACTAAGACGCGAATTTCACATTGTCCATCGTCGAACCTGAAACTGGCCTCGGGAATTGCCCCGATTCCGGAAATGATGCAACGCGGCGCTGAGATTTCGCTGGGGGCAGATGGGGCGCCTTGCAATAATAATTTGGACGGATTCAGGGAAATGCGACATGCGGCTTTGATCCAAAAGCCTTTGCATGGACCTACGATTATGCCCGCACAAAGAGTGTTTGAACTAGCCACACTTGGCGGTGCTCGGGCCATTGGACATGAACAGGATCTAGGAAGTTTGGAAGTCGGGAAAAAAGCGGATTTGGCAGTCGTCAGTCTCCAGGGTTTACACACTTGGCCCAACGAACATGTAGATGTTTATTCTCAGCTGGTTTATCAAGCAACTGCCTCAGACGTGCGGATAACCATGGTGGATGGGCAAATTGTGATGAAAGACCGGCAGCTTCTGACAATCGATGTTCCTAGGCTAAAGGAGAGTGCGACAAAGAGTTTGAATCGGGTTATGGAGAGAGTTGGCTTACTCTAGAGGAACTTGCGTGATACCGCGCTTACTGGGTTTGGATAACTTTTGGTCCCTGGGGAAGGGATTTCATGACCCAATTCTAAATCGATCTACGTGATAACAGAGTCTTGCTGTGTTCGCGAAGCGAACGAAGACAGCATCGAAGGGTAGCAACTAGGGATTAACATTATTAGGGATGTAAGATGTCTTTCGGTTATAGAGACAGACAAAGAAAACCTTGAAACAAACACGATAGTAAATCGACGTAAATGAGAAAAAAATTGACTTTGGCCGTTTAAACAAGAACACGCTTTTCGGGGGCAAAAACGAGAAACTAAAAACAGCTAAATCGTCGCTTACGAACAAATTCGAACGAATTTGAAGAAATAATAATTACGCTACTGTACGTAATGTTTAGAGATTTGGGAGGTTCAGTAGATAGAGAAAAAGCCATTGATTGGCTCAATGGCTTAGAGTAACATAATAATTCGGTTCAGAATACTGAACCTCCTGAATCTCGCGTTGTACTGAACCGCGTCTACTGAGTACTTGGCTCCTATGGGTATTCAATCTTTTCTATTTGGGTTATAAATTATCTGGGTAACGATGTGATAAGGGATAATTTTCCCTCACATTAAAAATACTAAGGTAAATCCTTGAAAATGGATAGACTTCCCCCTTCCCCAAGATAGGTAGTTTTCCAAAACTATTCAATTTCGCAGCGATCATGCACTTGAGGTCGTAGCCAAAGAATAAGGAACAAGAATCGTAATAACATCAGTACTTCCACAGCAGCGGCAGGTCTTAGGATTTTTCTGTTTAATGTTTAGCTGCACGGGTTTGTTTCCAGTCATCTTCATGCATTTAGAGAGCTTTGACTTAATATTTCGGCTGCAAAGCAGACCATAATGTCTAATCTTAACAAAGCGATTTGGTAGAACATGCAGAAGAAACCGTCTGGAAAATTCAGCTGCATCAAGAGTCATGAGTTTGGACTTATTACCATCCTTATAATCCCTCCAGGCAAAACTAACCGATTGACCGTTAAACGTCAGAATTCTAGAGTTACTAATCGCGACTCTGTGAGTATAGCGTCCAAGATAACGAACGACATGACCCGGAGATTTAAACGGTTTCTTACAAAAGACAACCCAATTCTTGTTGTACATTGTGTCGACAAGAGAAAGGAAATTGCTTCTTAACGCAAGTTTGGTAGCCTCGTTAAAGAACGCAATTTCCTCATTGCTATAGGCCTGTTTTAGAAGGTCAAGGAACTTACCTCTAAATTTTTTCGAAATAACTTTTACTGGAATAAAGAACTTCTTACGAGAACGAACGAAGCGAAGTCCATCATTGGAAAGTCCCCCGCCAGGGACAATACAATGAACGTGAGGATGGAACGAGAGATTTTGCCCCCACGTATGGAGGACCGAAGTGATGCCAATCGTAGCACCTAGAAATTTAGGATCTTTAGCAAGTTCCATTAACGTATGTCCAGCTGATTTAATGAGGAGGGAATAAAGAAGTTTCTGATTTTGCAAAACAAGAGTGTTAAGTTCTTGCGGAATCGTAAAAACGATGTGAAAGTAACCAACCGGTAAAAGTTTGGACATTTGAGCCTCAACCCATTCTTCCTGAACAGAATGTTGGCATTTTGGACAGTTTCTGTTACGGCAGGAATTGAAGGAAACATCGGCTGTGCCACATTCTTTACAAACTTGTGCATGGGAACCTAGTGCTGAGGTTCTGCAAAGCCGAATCATATGAAAGGCTTTTGCCTGATCAGGAGAAAGAGACTTAAGCTTGACATGTTTAAAAATATCCTGAAGTTCAGTCATACGAACCACGCTCATCAAGAGGACTTTTTACCGAGGAAATTTGTTTCTTTGATAGGTGGAGATAGATTGAGGTTGTTGCGATATTGCTATGCCCCATAAGGACTTGAATTGTGCGGAGGTCAGTATTGTTTTCCAGAAGATGGGTTCCGAATGAGTGCCGAAGCGTATGAATCGTTACGGACTTAGTAATACCGACCTTTTTTCTAGCATCTAGAAAGACTTTTTGAGGAGTTTTTGTGGACATGGGTTTACCTTCAATCGGGCCCGGGAAAAGTAGGTCTGTTGGTCTGTAACGTTTCCAGTAGAGTCTGAGCATTTTAAGGTTTTCATGAGACAGAATCGTTAAACGATCCTTGTTGCCCTTACCATGATTAACTCGAATCAACATAGCCACTGAATCGATATCAGAGATGCGTAGATTAAGCGTTTCGCTAATTCGTAGGCCTGAAGAATACGTCGTAAGTAGAATCGTTCTGTGCTTTAAATTTCTCACCTGATCAGTGATTGACAAAATCTCGTCTTTAGAAAGAACATACGGAAGGGATTTAGGCCGTTTGGGACGAATAATAACGTCGTCGGACCAGTTGTAGTCGAGAACTTTATTGAAAAAGAGTTTAAACGCGCTGCAAGAGATTGTGATACTACTGTAGCCAATTCCGGATTGAATACGATCATGAAGATATTTTCTAAGTTCGTCAGGGGTGATTTGGGGGGCAGACTTGTTAGTGTGCTTTTCAAGAAGCCTTAAATGACCGAGATACTGATCCTGGGTATGTTGAGCATAGCCCCGAAGTTCCATTTCAAAGATCGTTTTTTGAAGATGAGAGGAAAAAGTCTGGGAGTTTTTAGACATAAAAAATCATCCTTTCTTAA
>DATMYU010000177.1:0-5237 GCA_035560775.1 Desulfosporosinus sp. | reverse complement strand
AAGTACTCATTATAGACATTATCAATGCTTATACTTGATTAACTCCACTTTGACCGAAATCGGGATCTATTGCCTAGTTAGTTTGTAAATCTACACTTCGGGTAATTTTTACCACCCCTTGAAATCTCCATATTTGCCCTTTCTAGTGATTAGATCCCCACCACATTTGGGACAATTATTAGCGTCAATTCCACTCCCTCCTCAATCTTCGCTAACTTCCTTAAGCAGCAGTTTATCCCGAAAAGCGCCTCTCTCCATAACCTTTTGCTCTCTGATACCCTCGAATTCCTGCCGAGAAACCTCTGTATAGTCCAATATCGCGTAGACCACTTCAACTAAATCCGCCAGTTCTTCAACGCTTTGGCTGTCCAGATATTCCTTAAGTTCATCAGCTAATTTTGCATGTAATAAGTTTAGGTACTTTTTACCAGAGACCTTTTCTAAAATGGCTTTCTTTCCGCTTTCCTCGATGATCCGGGGGATTTTATCGCGAATTAGCTTATTTTAAACTTTTATATCCTTTGATCTACCGACATGTACGCTATTCTCATCCAGTACCGGTATGGTAATGAAACCATCCTGATCGTCACCAAAAACCTTTCCGTCATTACTAGCGAGCCAATAGGCGGCATAAGCACATAAAAAAGCATCCACCCTGTCCTCAAAGTTCTTAAACCTCTGCTTTGACATAGCCTGAATGCTCAATAAATGATTGAAAAAATCTTCAACATTATGGACGGGAGGATTAAAGCCACTCATCCTTTTAAGAAGGTTAACTATTTGACCCATCTCCATTTTGGTTGTTCCAAATTCAACCTTATGTTTGATTTTATATTTACTCGGAAATGCGTCTGGAAAAAGGCCTAAGGTTATTCCCGTGGGGAAGGTTTCGATGATTACATGCTTTTTATCGCTTAACTCACCTGTAAGAGAAAAAGCCGGCACCCTATTGTGATATGCTCGCCTTAAGGTAGACAGATTTCTGCCATGAATTTTTTCCCTCATAATAGCTCCATCGCAATATCTGGAACCTGTTTCGTTATTCACGATTAATGGAGCGTCAATCCCAACGATTGCCCCTGCCTGGGCATGCTCTTCAACGATCGAGACAATCATTTCGTCGGTGAAGACCTTGGATTCATAATAGATGATCTTTCCATTGTCATCGATAATACAAATCCCGGATTCTTTGGAATAAGTCCACGCTAAGTCGATTCCAATATAACGCATTGATTAACCTCCAAAAGTTGGCTTTAAAATCAATCCTTACACTACGCCTTCCCTCATTAGACTTTTTCGCCGAACTTCTTGTTTTTCCTTCCATCAATCACCATATTCCTCAAAAACTATAGAAGGATAGAACTATCATTAAAGCATAACCTAAAGGTATATATATTCTGAAGCATAAGCAACTATGGCAGCCGACCGACGCCGGAGTCTTCTCCGCTAAGTTAACACGTGCGAAGACAGTGTCTTCGGGCAGCAGCCAAGTTTTCTAAATAGAATGAGTAAAACATTGAGCGAATTCAAGAAGGTTCTTATGTATTTGTATTTGTATTTGCATTTCCGTTCTGAACTATCAAAGTTAGATCAGGAAATTGAGCAGCTATGGGCACCAGAACTGCGTGGTGCCAGTGATGAAGCAACGTAGAATAGGCAGTCACTACTAAGGTTGGAATCAGCATTTCCAAGAGTTTTTTGATAAGCAAAACCCCAATGACATAGGTCAACATGGCTAATACCATAATGACATCTCCGATTAATGAAAATTGGATAGCGCCAAGCCTTCTAGGCACAAGCTGCTGCCCAAGTTGCACTTTATGCGCTGGCCATGGATGGCCAAGTGCCCCTGTAGCCACGGATGCTGAAAAGAGACCTTCAGATAGTATGCAACGAAACGTATACTTTCCGAAAGATTTGGACTTTATCTCAGCCGCGATCACGAGCAATGTGGGATCTGTGATCAAATCATTCATAATCGTGCCGGAGGATTTGGTTTCCGCGGTTTTGAGCTTTTTTTCCAGTTCGGCAATTGTCCTGGCGGACGGGATCTCTTCTTTGGCCGCCTCCAGCTCCCTTTGCTTTGACGTGACTTTTTCCAGCTCGGCCGAGTATTTCGACTGGTAGTCTTTCACCTGTTTCTCCAGACTTTTGGCCTGAGTGCTTAATTGGGTGATTTCGCTGCTTTTCAAGTCTAGGTCTTTTTGGAGGTCTTTTTTCTCCTGAATGGCCTGGTCTCTGTCCTTGACAGCCTGCTGTAATTCCAATTTGGTCATGCTCTCGATATCATGCTCCGCGATAAACTCATCCCGGTCCTCTTCCGGGATCCCAAGAAGGATGAGCGCCTGGGTGTAGGTCAAATTCGTCACCAGTGACGAATTTGGATTGCCGTCACTGTCGGGGGAGGCAATCCTTATAGCCAGGATAATGAACAGACTAAAGATCGTGCCGGGATTTTACGTCATCCTATTCAATGCTTTATGTTGCGGCCGTAGTCTGGCAGTTTTTGCGGCCAGGGCAAAAAGTCATCAAGGAGCGATGGATCGGATACTTTCCAAAGCGATCCCCACGTTCGGAGCAGGCGTCTTCATGACGCTGTGCTGCAGCATTTCCTGCAGCACAGCGTCATCCTTTCCTACGCCGTGAAGATCGTCAAGGGAGATTCCCCTGATCTTTAGAAGAAAAAAGCACCCCCGTTTCGATATTCCGAAACAAGGGTGTTTTTGCACATCTGCGAGGTTGGGTCATTGGGTTCCGAAAGAGACAGCATCCACTAAGAGAGGGCTCGAGGCGGCCGCGTCGACCGTGAAGGTGATGGTGGCGCTGACAGCGCTGATGGGCGCCGCCGAAGTTATCACCGAATAGTAAGAGTAGGCGGAAACAGAACTATTTCCGTTCAATATGGCAATGGCCGCCCCGGGGATTGCACCGGGGTTAAAGGTCACGGTCGCGGTAAATCCAGCGCTGCCGAAAGACATTGCGTTGAAGCCAAGCGTGTAGAAAAGTCCCGGAAGTACGAGTACGGTCTGGCTCAGAGTTCCGCCGGCCGCAATGCTGACGGTCGAATCTCCGCTGTAGATGGTCCCTCCGTCGGTGTTCTGGGCGACAAGCCCGGGCGTGGTAGTACTCCAACCGTTCGGGACGCCGTCCGTAAAGGTTTCCATTCCACCGTTTGTGACCAGCTCACCGGACTGCCCGACGGATCCCGTCGGCCCTATTGCTCCGGTAGCCCCAGTAGCCCCTGTTGCTCCTGCTGCTCCTGCTGCTCCTGTTGCTCCTGTTGCTCCTGCTGCTCCTGTTGCTCCTGATATAACTTCTGTACTCAAGGGATCTAACTCAGCTGGCAACACACGATGCGCAGCGACTAAATTCCCTGCTATATCCTTTCCCCAGGCAGATATCTCTACAGCGTTGGAACTTGTAGTAAACTGAAACTCGAATGCATCTAAATTCGCAAAATAATTTCTAGTCGCGACCTCACCTGCAGCTAAAACAAATACCTCTTGGACATATATAATCTTAGCTGTTCCTGAGGTAAAATATCCAATTATCTGAACAATGACCTCTACTGTATCATCATTGGATACTTTCACTGTGAAGATAGTCGTTTCTCTTATCCCGCTGATTGGGTCATTATCTATTAAACCAGTCGTTAACTCAGCCATTTTCATATCTCCTTTGTCTTAATATTACACTTTTCTAGGACATAAAAAAAATCGAGAACCAAACACAACACTTTGTTATTATTCTATTGTACATGTTTTAATTTTGTTAACTCATAAGTCATAAATACCGAACATTGTCACCAACCATTGTGTTATGTTGTTAGAATGCAATGAGGGAATTAACCTTACAGACCATGGAGTATTACGGAATAACCAGAGAGATATTACTGCTTTTCTCAGGCGGTCTTCGGAACGTTTCAGATCCATTTGTTTTAAGTGAACGCCGTTATTGCCTATGTAAAAGCTTGTATTAAACATGGTTATAGACGGATTGGCAGAATAAAAACCGCATTTGCTTTTTCATTTCACTTTCATTACTCCTGTTATTTTAATTTCAACGATCGTTACCGATAACGGAATTGGCATTGTTTTTGATTATAGTTTGAACGTAAAATTCCCCCTGTTGTACCTTTTTCCTACAACAAGGGGAATCTCGAGCAATGTACATTAAGTGCGGAATAGTTCATCAACCGGTGGTTTTGATTACCCAGGGTCTACCCTAGGGGAGTGAGTTGGACACCGCGGTGCCACACAGCGCGGATGGATAGCGTGTCGGCGATGTTGGTCAGCGGGTTGCCGTCGACCAGCAGCAGGTCAGCACAGACTCTAGACGCAATCCGGCCACGGTCGGTGAGCCCGAACCGACGCGTAGGGTGGGTCTATATCCGAACCTAAAGTAACGCAACGTATCATTCTTTTTTCTGGTGTGTCTGGAGCCTCTAAATGGCTAATTAACAACTTAAGTAAGATTATCCAGTTTGTACATAGCGACAGACGGTAGCCATCAAACTTCCCTCTAAACTACTTTTCCCATGAAGCATACTGTAAACGGTATAGGAACCGAACTTGTAATTCCTAGGATCGTTAAAAAAGAAGTATGCTTCTCCTGTATTTATAGATATATTTTGATGCGCTTCTTCTTGAATAACAGGTACTTCTTTTTCCAGAGTCATTCGGGCTAACAGATGAATGCGGGCTTAATGTTTTCCGTCAATCTTGCAAGCGATGGCTTGATCACTCGTATCTTCGGACAAGATATCCGGATACTGTTTCTCATGCCGCTTTAACCAGATATTAGCATATGAACAGGTTGCCGTAGTTTTTAAGCGTTCTTTCCTAAAATACTCAGCCACAACTTCCATCATCTTCCCAGCTACACCCTTACCTCTCAAACTAGGATTAACATAGGTATAATCTATATTCACCTCTCCATTTTCTTTACGAATAAACGTAGTCTCACACATCAAGTCACCCTTTTCATCTGTACTATAAATACGTCCATTTTCATAGTTCCAATTCATGACTTTCCTCCCTCTAATCAACAGAATCAAAGAACAATCTCTAGATCTTTAACGAAGTAGAATGTACCCTAATCTTACCTTGTTTGTCTTTGACATGCCAGTTAGTCACGAAGAAAACATCCAACTTCTTTTCGCTCAGGTAGAGAACTCCTTCAAGAAGCATCCCAGCTATGGGGACATGGCGGACATGGAAAAACCGCGCTATAATTAG
>DATMYU010000176.1:0-14282 GCA_035560775.1 Desulfosporosinus sp. | reverse complement strand
CAGATGATATATTGAAATTCAGAAGTCCACTTGACTAAGGACCGTTCTTGAAGATGAGGAGTTGTTATTGTGATAAAATTAATTTCCTGGAATGTAAATGGTATTCGGGCCTGCATCACTAAGGGCTTTCTTGATTTTTTTAATGAGGTCGATGCTGATATTTTTTGTCTTCAAGAGATCAAACTATCTCCCGATCAGCTTGAGCTAAGTTTGACTGGGTATGAGCAATATTTTAACTTTGCAGAAAAAAAAGGCTACTCCGGAACGGCTGTGTTCACAAAAATTCCACCTCTAAGCTGTACCTACGGCATGGGCATATCTGAACATGACCATGAAGGACGGATAATCACGTTAGAATTTGAAGAGTTTTATCTAGTCAATGTCTATACGCCAAATTCTAAGCAAGAATTAGAAAGACTGGATTATCGAATGGTTTGGGAAAATGATTTCCGGAATTATTTACAATCACTTGAAGCAAAAAAGCCTGTGATTTTGTGTGGAGACTTAAATGTAGCGCATCAGGAAATCGACCTGAAAAATCCTAAAGCCAACAAACGCCATGCAGGATTCACCGATGAAGAAAGAACCAAGTTCTCACAACTTTTGAGTGCCGGATATATAGATTCTTTCCGCTATATGTATCCCGACAGAGAGAGCTACTCTTGGTGGTCTTACCGCTTCAATGCCAGAACCAAGAATGCGGGATGGAGAATTGATTACTTCTGCATCTCAGAACGGCTTAAAGACCGACTCATAAATGCAGAGATCCATGCATCCGTAATGGGTTCTGACCATTGTCCTGTTGAGCTTATAATGGAATAAAGAAAGCCAGTACCTTATCTCAGAATAAGGCTACTGGCTTTCTTAGTGTCCTAGTCTAAAACTATACTTTAGATTCAGCCAGTTATGCGCTTTGCCGCTAATACTGTTGCTGGAGAATCTTTAGTCCAAGGGTCTTTGTCAAAGTTTCCCCACAGCTCGGATACTTCCCAGCCCGTCTCTAACAAGGCTGTTTTTAAGATATCGCAGGTTATGGGAAACAAAATATTAACCCCGGAGACAACCTGTCTCGTGTCTGGGAACTCAATTTTCATGGAAAAATCCAGTTTTCCATCCTGTCGATGCGTATAGAATCGGTAAAATATTAGGTGCTCGGTCTTGATAAGGGGTAGTTCCTTAACTTGCTTAGCTAAAATCCGGTCGTAGTTTACAATTTGTAATAGTAGGCGGGTGCCTTTTTTCCGAAAGTGAGCCAAAACCTGTTTTAGCTCACTTTCCCCGGACACATGTGCTAGCGTATTTCCTAAGCAAAGGATTCCATCGAACTGTTCCTTCATACTGTTGAGATCCCTCATATCCGCAACAGAAAACGAAGCGGTGCTTCCAGTCTCTTGTGCCTTTTTCTGAGAAATCTCAACCATATCTTCACTCAAATCTACACCCAGCACTCTTATACCTGGTTGACTTAATTCCAAAGCAAATGTCCCTGTACCGCACCCAATATCTAATATCGAGGTCAACGATTCTTGGTTTAGATAATCATGTAAGAATGTTTTCTGTGATCCCTTTAGTGGAAAGATCTCATCATAGTAGTCAGATAAAGTGTGGTAAAAATCCATTTCTTCCTCCTCTTCCCCCTAAAATATTTACAGTGTTAAACGAACCGTATGGACTTGACCGTCATCCTTTAATAAAATGACAGGTTCCAATAACACGTCTTCGTCCACCGTAATCTTCTCGCATCCGGTCATTCTGCCCTTTGGATTCTCCACGATAATCTCATATTGAGTCGTTTGATAATGATACGTCATGCGATAGCCCGGCCAACGGCTCGGAATGCAAGGCTTTAGGACTAATTTATCTCCTTGACGTTGAAATCCTAAAATTCCTTCAAGTCCTGCCTGATACATCCATCCTGATGCTCCAGTATACCACGTCCAGCCGCCCCGACCTACATGTGGGTATGTGGCGTAAACATCCGCCGCCATAACATAGGGTTCTGTTTTATAGCGATTCACTTCATGTTCTGTTCTAGTATGATGGATGGGGCTTAACATCTGAAATAGCTCTAAAGCCTTATCCCCTTCCCCCAAACTTGTATAAGCCAAAATAGCCCAAGTTGCTGCGTGTGTATATTGTCCACCATTTTCACGGACCCCGGGAACATACCCTTTAATATAGCCAGGATCGGGCAGGAACTTGTCAAAGGGTGGTGTCAGTAACAGGAGAATGCCGTCTTCTTTGCGCCACAAATAGTGTTCTAAGGCCAACATTGCATCCTTGGCCCGAGTGGGTTTGGCTGCCCCGGAAAGCACCGACCAAGACTGGGCTAGGGCGTCGATTTGACATTCTGAATTTTGAGTAGATCCTAAGGGTGTCCCATCATCGAAATAAGCACGTCGGTACCAGCCACCATCCCAACCATGCAATTCCATATTCTGTTGGAGTTCCACTGCTATTTTACGATACCGGGTTCCCCGCTCCAGATCCTGACGAGCGTCACATAGACTGGCAAAACGCGTCAAAACTAGATACAGAAACCACCCAAGCCACACACTCTCCCCTTTTCCTTTGGATCCGATTTTACTGAATCCATCATTCCAGTCTCCAGTGCCAATAAGAGGTAAACCATGTTCACCAAACCGCAGCCCTCTTTCAATGGCGCGAACACAATGCTCATACACGCTACCCTGCTCATGAGAAATTCCAGGAATCGAATAACGTTCATCTTCCTCCTCTTTAAGGGGCTGATCCTCAAGGAATGTGTTCGATTCATCTAGAATCCCATCGTCCCCTGTGCGTTCAATATAATGGGCAGTTACGAAAGGTAACCATAACAAATCATCTGAGAATTTCGTTCGTATCCCTTTGCCTTTTCCAGCATGCCACCAATGCTGCACATCTCCTTCGACAAACTGATGCCCACAATGAAGAATAATTTGTTCTCGCGTCGTCTCGGGAGTCGTATAGACAAGAGCCATCACATCCTGAAGTTGATCCCTAAAACCAAAGGCTCCCCCTGACTGATAAAGAGCTGAACGAGCCCATAGGCGGCAGACAACCGTCTGATAAAGTAGCCAGCGGTTTAGTAATAAATTCATTGACGGGTCAGGCGTGTGAACCTGAACGTTACCCAACAACTCATCCCAAAACCTCGTTACTTCCTCGAACGCCTTCATAATTTTTTCACTCTGTCCATACGCGGATATGATTTTCTCCGCCTCTGGAATACTTTCTGTTTCACCTAGTAAGTAAGTGATGGTCTTGGTCTCACCAGGAGAGACTGGAAATTTGAGTTGCAAAGCAGAACAAGGATCAAGCCCTGCTCCGACTGTTTCTGAGAAGAGGTCAAACCTCAACCCACTGGGATCCTCCAAACTGCCGTTACGTCCAATGAATTCAGAGCGATCCCCGGTATAACTTGTCACCGTCGCTCCAAAAACAGTTAAAAAACCTATTCGCTCAACAAACTCTTCTTGATACGTGTTTCGAGCAAAGAAGATGTTACGTTCTTCATCATAGTCCGTCACCAGATACGGAGCAGTCTGTTCGCGAGCGACGCCCATCACCCACTCAACATAATAAACCGCACTTAAGCTTAACTCATGATCCGTCGTATTCGAAATCGTTAATTCAATGATTTTCACCGGATCCTTGACGGGAACAAAGAGTCGTAAGGTTTGCTTCAAACCATGACTGGAGTGCTCGAAAATTGAATACCCTTGTCCATGCCGTATCGTATAGGAACCCTTTCCACGCTTAGGATTAGTTGTGACAGACCAAGATTCGCCGGTTTCCTCATCACGCAGGTATAAGGCTTCCCCCGTAGGATCCAGAATTGGATCATTTGACCAAGGAGTGAGTTTATACTCCCTACTGTTAAGAGACCATGTATAACCAGCACCCGCTTCAGATACTTGAAAACCAAACTTGCGATTGGCTATGACATTAATCCAAGGCAGTGGAGTATTCATCTCTTCCTGAAGTTTGATAATATACTCTTTGCCATCTTCGCTAAACCCACCGTATCCATTAGCAAACTGAAGTTCAGGCATTGCGGAACCTGACATCTCTTTTGGAATCTCACTCAATCTCTCTGGGTCTATTTGGAGCAGTTGATCTTGGGTCTTTTCTTGGCTGTCCGCCTTGTGAACTCCAACATTTCCAACAATAACCTTCCCCTTTTTGCGGACTTGAACAGAACACGATCCCCCATCTCCATTAAACGTTATTCTAGCCACGGCACAGAGCAGAACGACATCATCTGGGTGTACATGACCTTTTTGCAAGAGAAAAACGCCGCCCGACTGATTTAAAAGGTCTCGGGCGTGTCCCATTGAAATTAAATCCCGTAGATTTTCCTGAAAGGCCTGAACATAACCGCTTTCATCTTCATTAAGAATGACAAGATCAGCAAACAGTCCCTTAAGCCTCCAGTATTCATGGATCGTCAAGAGTCGACGCACCAAATCCAAACTCTCAGCATCTTTCACTCGTACAAGGACGATTGAACGATCTCCTGATATAGCATAAGGCCATAGAGAAGACTGTCCTTTGCGATTATGCTCGATACATTCCGCCACATCTCTCCGGCAAGGGCTAAGATAAAGTAAATGACCGCCGAGACTTAACGCCTCGTTGGCTTGTGCTGCCGTCAAATTTAAGTGGCGAAGCTCCATTTTGCTATGGGTCCAGGCCAGCTCAAACGCCCTATTAACAGAGAGCGGATCCCGATATTTCTCTGCAATACGAATTATTTCCTCACGATTGTCCGCGTATCCAACGGAGAAGGAGACTCGGACGGTCTGCCCTGGCCCAATCTTAACCCTCTGACGCAGGCTCATCATTGGATCCAGCACCGCTCCAACGGTATTGGACAAGGGGTGATTGGCATCTAACGCTTGAGGCCTAGCAAGGCTTCTCCCCCGTCCTATAAAACGCGCACGGTCCGTTTCGTACTGAAGGGAACCAACCTTTTCTCCCTCCGTCGCAACTGTGTGCATGAGCCATAACCGAGTCTCATTTTCACTTCGGGGTCTACGGGAGGCTAATAACGACTCATGCGCAAATTCGGTTTGAATAAAGAGATTGCTGAATGCCGGATGTGCTGAATCTTCATTTGCTCTAGCTAGGACCACTTCGAAACAGCTGGTTACTTCAATTGTTCGGTCATACTTACTGTGATTTGTCAAAGAAATGCGACGCATCTCCGCTTGGTCTTCAGGGGATACGACGACTTCGGTACGGGTTGTAATGTTACCATCCTGGCGGGAGTACTCTACCTGATCTGGTGCATAGGTCACTTTATAGTCCTCGCCAGAATTCCGACAAGGGTGGTGTGTTGCGGACCACACGTCACCAGAATTCAAGTTCTGAATATAAAAGTACATGCCCCAGGCATCCCTCGTCACGTCTTCTCGCCAACGGGAGAGGCTAATCTCCTTAAAACGGCTAAATCCTGCCCCAGAATTGGTCAGCATAACAGAATACTGCCCATTAGAAATACAGTGTGTGACGGGGATAGGACTCATTGCTGTGTTTATAAAAATAAATTGGTTTCCTTCCAGATCGGCACCCTGAACTCGACGTTCTCCAACAGGTTGTTCATCCTCTGGTTGAAGAATAACAGGAGTATACTCGGGGAGACGTTCTTGCAGCAGAAGCTCTGTAGCCTGAATCAAGGCTATGTTGTGCAAACGCTGTTGCATCACATTTTCATACAACACGTTGTCTAGCGCTAATAAACTCATTCCTTGATGATGGGCCATAAAACTCTGAATCACCTTAAACGAAGTCCCGACAGGGATTCGCTCACTGGTAAAGTCTACCGCTTCATATAATCCATAACGTCCTGCAAAACCTCTGTGTTCCATCGCGGAAATATTTGCTAATGCCTCATGCGGAGAAACCATCAGAGCCAAAAAACTTGCATAAGGCGCAATCACAAGATCATTGATTAACCCTCGTTTGAGACCTAATCCCGGAACTCCGAAGGCTTTATACTGATAATTGAGTTGGGAATCAAAAGCGTAAAATGCTGACTCTGATATACCCCATGGTACCCCAAGTTCCATTCCATACTTCCTTTGCACTTCCACAACGGAACGATAAGTTTCATCGAAAATAGTTCCCTCATAATTCCTCATGACCAGTAAGGGCATTAGAAATTCGAACATCGTTCCACTCCAGGAAACTAAACTTCGCTTTCCTTTGGCAAGTGTCAATGAACGTCCTAGTTTGAACCAATGACTGTGGGGCACATCCCCTTTGGCAATGGCAATAAAGCTAGCCTGGCGAGCCTCGGAAGCTAACAAGTCATAGTAGGACTTATCAAGCATGCTTTCTGCAACACGATAGCCAATCGAAAAAAGTTGACGTGCTTCGTCAAATAGAGGACGAAAATCTGTGGCCATCGCCATCGCCTCAAGTTGCTGCTGCAGTTCCTCTGCCCTATGAATATAACCCTGAATCTTTATAAGCGCCGGCTGAATCATCTCCCCGATCTCAGGGGGGAACCCCCCTTCCTTCAGTCCATCAGTATAGCATATAGCAAGTTCAAATAAACTGGATTTTTTAAAAACTTGCGCGTTTAGAGGTGTCTGTGTTTCCAAGTAGTTAGAATTAACCACCCATGGGTAAATTTCTTCCAGTTCCTGACGAAAGGATTGAATCGTGGTATCTAAATGACGTGCCCAATATATGCCCTCTTGGGTTAATTCATGCTCTAAAAAGAGCGCTGGCCATAGGGACAATAGATTCATCCAGCTCTCAAGATTCCACGCCTCATCTGAACCAAGAACCTGATCAAGTGCCTGCTCGAATCCATCAAGTTCCTCATAAGTACCCTTGCCAACCACCTCAATCAATAAGTTATAAGTATCCTTAAGGCCACAGGCTAATTGCTGATCAAACAGAGGTTTATCTCTTATGATTTCAGCAAGGCCGGATTTCAAAGTCAACAGATAAACCACAAAATTTCCGCTATCCACCGTCGACACATAACGTGGCTCTAAGGGCAAGAGACTCTGGGTATCGTACCAATTGTAAAGATGCCCCTTCCATTGCCCCAAACCTTTAATAGTCTGTAGAGTATGCTCAATTCGATCATACATAGTTCCTAACGTAATGTACCCAAAATCCCTCGCTGACAAATTTGACAAAAGCGCCAATCCGATGTTTGTGGGTGACGTCCGATGGGCAACGCCGTTCGGTGGATCAATTTGCACATTATCTGGAGGAAGCCAGTGATCCTCGCTACAGACAAATTCTTCAAAAAAAGCCCATGTTTTTCTGGCATAGCTTCGCAAAGCGAGTTGTTCCGATAACGAGAGTTTTTCTTGGCTATGCCGATTGGGTAGACTCACGCGATAAGCCACCCAAAGTGAAGATATCCAGACAATCGCCAAAGGGACGAACTGCCCACCCTTTGTTGGCAAAGAATAGACAATCGTTAAAAACGCTAATAAGACAAATAGAATAACTGGCCACATCGTACGATACATTGTTTTGATACTGACATCTAAGCGTTTCTCCGTATCTGCGGCAGTTTCCCATTCCAGCAGATATCGATGTGAAATAAACTGTCGATATATGCTTCGCGTGATCGCATCTAGCATGATAAATGCCTGATAGGGAAGAAACACAAACTGGAGCGCAAATTGAATTACCAAGGTCAATAGATCTTGGCCAATATTTCCCCTTTCTGCTCCTTCAGTAAATAATTTACTGAACATAAACAAAACAATCGGCCATATTAAACTCAAGGAAATTATGCCTACCCATACCCATGGCTCTCCGGAAAGAACCGTAAACGCTAAGATAAGAAGGAGTAACTGTGCTGGGGCTTCCAAACTTCTTCTTAAATTATCAAAAATCTTCCAGCGTGAAATACAAGAGATCGGTTTAAATAGCCACGGTAAGAGCTGCCAATCCCCTCTGACCCAGCGGTGTTGTCGGCGCATATAGGCAAGGTAGCTAGCCGGATAACCATCGACCAGCTCTATATCTGTCACGAGTCCTGCTCTTGCATATAACCCCTCTAACAAATCATGACTAAGAATAGCATTTTCAGGAAATGCCTTATGCGTTACCTGATGAAAGACATCAACATCATAAATTCCCTTACCAGTAAAAATCCCTTCTCCAAACAAATCTTGATAAACATCCGATACCGCCGTTGTATAGGGATCAACTCCGACTCTACCAGAAAAAATACGAGTAAATTCAGAAGCGCTTGCGCTTAGAATTGAGACTCCAACACGCGGTTGCAGGATCCCATAGCCTTGTACCACTCGACTTCCATCCTCACTTAGATGCGGGGCATGCAGAGGGTGGGCGAGGGTTCCGATTAGTTTTCTGGCTGTCCCCTGTGGTAATTGGGTATCTGCATCCAGCGTAATAACATAACGAAAGGTTGGCAGAATTGATAATTCACCAATTTGAACATCATAACTTGTTGCTCCATCCTGGCGCAAAAGACAGTTAAATTCTGCGAGTTTACCACGTTTTCTCTCCCATCCCATCCAGACGCCTTCAGAGGCATTAAATATCCGCTTGCGATGAAAGAAGTAAAATCTACCTTGATCGTACTTGTGGTTTAGTGTTTCAATCGCCACGGTTGCCACCGATATAATTGCCTCATCACCTTGAACAATTTCAGACGACGCATCCGCAAAATCGCCCAATAAAGCAAAGTGTAGATTTGCATCTCGATTGGCAAGATAATAGACTTCGATTTCGTCAATGAGTTCTTTAACCCGCTCCGCACCCGTCAAAAGCGTAGGCACTACAACCATTGTTCGCAGTTCTTCAGGAATTCCTTCCCTCAACTCTAATTTCGGTAGGAAAGTAGGAGAGAAAAATTTCGAAGCCGCCCAATTGATCAATGGAATCATTAAACTACTTGCCCAAATCAAAAGCCCTAGAAGTAAAACCAGATAGGTCATGGAGAGTGGGGTTACTTGAAGGGCGTACGATAAAACCCAAGCACATAGGCTTCCTGTTCCGATCAACAAACTACCAAAATAATATAAAACAGGCTTTTTCTGAATCGCGCCACGAATCTTACTTCCCAAGTTTCGATGCTCTCCATAGTCATGTTGCAATTCTCGTTCGAGCTCAAAACGTCCTGGCCCAAGCAAATCATAACCCACATGCGACGCTACAGAATTTCCTTGCTCAAAGGCCTTTTCCGCTCGTGATAGCACTTTTCGAGCAACGACCAATTCTGAAACTTTGAAACGTTGAGCAATCTTTTCCACCTGATGGCGATACGCATCTCTTGATTCGAAGTCCATTTTGCTATAAACCCCACTCGGGTCCTTTTTAAAAACACGCTCCACTAAGCTGACTTCCTCAAAAAAGCGTGGCCAATCTTCAGAAGTTATAAGATGAATGCTCAAAATAGCATGACCCATTGTCACCTGATACATAGTTTGACGTTGACGCTCAAGTTTTGCTAATTCTTCGATCGTTGTATCTTGCTTGGCAACAAAACGATCGACCCAGTGTAAAAGCGGTGCTACGTCCACGCCGAGCTCCCGCAGGCGCTTGAGGATCTGTTCCGCATAAGCCGAAGAATATTCCTCTTGAGGACTGAGTGTTCTAAGTATTTCTTCCCATTCTTCTGGTCCATGCTCTGATTCCAGAAAAGGCGACAACCAATGATCTGCCGCCTCTCTCTCAGCTTGGGTGAAAAGGATTTGCTCAGTTAGCCTCCTAATGTTCTCTAAAAGAACAATCCGTAACATAATAGGTATTGCCCATATTTCCCCGCTAGACAAGGGTACTTGTACCTGATAGGCGTTTATAAACGCTTTGAGCGTGTCGCTTTGCAATTGACTATCTGTATGTTCGATGAGTTCAACTAATAACCCGTAAATCCGCGGGTAACCTTGAAAATCGCCACTGGAGTTTCTTGGCAATTGACGTTCGAATTTGCTAGGAAGGTTTCTTAGAATCTCCTCTCTTAAGTCTTTCAAACTGTAGAAGTTGTCCAATAACCATTCCGTCGCTGGGACAACATCCTGTGTTCGCGATGAGTATGCCGTAATTTCACGATAAGCCTGCTTTAAGTACTTCATATTTTGCAAAACTCTGGGTAACAATGTTCGTTTTGAATGATCGGTTCCCTGATTGGCATTAAATCTGGCAATTTCTTCGGCATGATTAAGTAAATCTTGCCCATTAAGGACAATATCTTTATAAGGTTTATCTTTCGTAATTGATCGTGTGAAAAACTTCATTCTTCGTCTCCATCTATTTTTTTACATCCATTTATGCATTATTCCCACTTCTACCCACTTCATTCATCATATAGAAACACCCCAGCCATTCATCATGGCTAGGGTGTTTCTAAGTTTAATCGATAACTAACCGCCACTGATACTTCCACGATCAAGTGAAAGGTAAGTGGCGCTAAGTCCCTAAAAAAGTTCAGCTAAACTTTGGATAGAGTTTGCAACTCCATCTAAGTAAGTTTTTTAACCAAAACGTTCATTAAATTCTTCAAGGGTTAAGAGCACCTGCCGGGGCTTACTTGCTTCGTATGCTCCGACGACCCCTTGTTCTTCGAGCATATCCATTAAGCGTGCCGCACGAGCATACCCTAATTTCAAGCGGCGTTGAAGGTAGGATACCGATGCGATATTCGTCTTGATAAAAAGCTGTCCTGCGTCAATGAATAAGGCATCATCTGGTCCATTGCTCTCTTCGTTTTTCAGATTTGTTTCAGCGAAAAGCCGCTCTGGATCGAGATATTCTGGTCTGCCTAATCCTTTCCAATGTAAAATTACCCGATGTACTTCATCATCCGTGACTAAACACCCTTGCACACGCAGTGCTTTATTCACTCCCAGAGGGGAATAAAGCATATCTCCTCGCCCGAGAAGTTTTTCTGCGCCTGTGGCATCAAGAATGGTGCGAGAATCGATCTGAGACGAAACTGCAAAGGAAATTCGGCTCGGTATATTGGCCTTAATCACCCCGGTAATTACATCAACTGATGGGCGTTGTGTCGCAATCACCAAATGAATTCCCGCTGCCCGAGCCATTTGAGCTAAGCGACAAATAGCTTCTTCAACTTCTCCCGCCGCAACCATCATGAGATCGGCCAATTCATCGATGATCACGACAATAAAGGGCAGAGCCGGTGTAGCTCTTATCGTTTCCACGGCTTTCAATTTGTTATAACGTTCAATATCTCGAACTCCTGAAGCTGCAAAAAGTTCATATCGATTTTCCATTTCTTTAACAATCCATTTCAAAGCACTAGCTGCTTTCTTCGGGTCTACCACGACCGGCGCCAAAAGATGCGGGATACCGTTATACTGACTGAGCTCCACCATCTTTGGGTCCACAAGCAGGAACTTTACTTCATCTGGAGTTGCATTGTAGAGAATGGAATTAATGATCGTTGTAATACATACACTTTTCCCCGAGCCTGTAGCCCCTGCCACAAGGAGATGCGGCATTTTTATCAAATCTGCAATAATCGGTTGATCCGCGATATCCTTCCCTAAGGCTACCTTAAGTTTTGAAGGGTATTCTCCGAAGCTAGTAGTCTCTAGCACCTCTCGAAATGGTACAGAGCGAGCCTGTTTATTCGGAACTTCAATCCCAATAGCTGCTTTTCCAGGAATCGGTGCTTCGATGCGCACATCCCGTGCAGCAAGGCCAAGGGCAATATCATCGGAAAGATTAACAATCTTACTGATTTTAACGCCAGGTGCCGGGGCTAACTCATACCGGGTGATCACTGGACCACTTGTTACACGAATAACTTTGGCTTTGACTCCAAAATCCAAGAGCACTTTTTCTAGCAGCTTCGACGTTTCTGTATCCTGAATTATTACTCGTTGTGGCACTAGATCTAGTAATTCAAAATCAGGGAATTTCCATAGATTTACTCTTTCAACGGTATTCACAACCTGAGGTTTTTCCGCCGTTTCCAGTTGATCTTGCAATTCCTCCACTAACGGGGCAACTTGCACCGTACTGTTTGGTTTGAATTCTAAGGCAGCAGCCACCGGAACGATATACTCTTTTATTTCCATAGCTGCACATACCCTCTCCAACGTTTCATCCTTCATATCTGCCACTAACGTAGGTTCGCTCATTAGCTCATTCGTTGGCTCATTCGTCAATTCCTCTCTAGAATTTGCGTCTAAGATTGATATTATTTTCGTATCAAGCTCAATCTTTGAAATAGAACACTCAACAACTTGAGCTATCTTCTCAGCCTCGTCGATTGTTCTACTCCCCTCCCTCAAATCACCTACATAATCCAATGTTTCCTGATCTAGGGGTTTTTCATCTATCCTAAATTGGGCTAGAAATGCCTCTTGTTCCGCTTGAGACTTAAACGCCGAAGAAAATGAGTTTGTTTTTTCAGGCTGTATCCTCGGTACTTCCTTTAGTGTAATCCTATCTTGGGAAGGACTCTGATGTTCTACTTTCTCCTCATGGTCAACTTCCTCAATATAATCTTCAAGCCCTTTTAAAATCGTCATTTTACGAGGCTTATTCGGAAAATGAGAGTTCCCTATCCCAAAATAAGACGGAAAATCCCGCCCGATTTCTTCCATTTCTTCCGCCATCTGAGTATCTTCATCCTTCATTTCCACCCATTCCGGCGATGAAAAATATTGATTAAACCCCTGCAAACTAACAAGTTGCCCAGCAGGAAGAGATATACCTTTAGAAACATTGTCATGTTCGAAGATTGATTTCTTTGATTGGTCGGGACTCTGATGACCATACTGCCTCTCTCTGCGATTCCCAGGTGACCTGAAGCTCCCTGCAGATATTGATCTCGTCCAGAGAAAGAATGATAATACCAAACATAAGAATAGCCCAACCCAGGCCATACTTCCCATAATCGACGAAAACATGGAATAAATCTGTTTTCCAATAATAAAACCAAAAGCGCCACCTAACAACCCTAGCAAAGAGAAGATAAACAAAAATACACTAATAAATTTAAGCCAAGAATAATTTGGACCTTTTTCCCTTTTCGGCACACCTTTCCACCTCCACACTTCTTATCCATTATGGTAGATGAGCTAGGGGAATGTCAAAAGGTTTTTTTATACTTGTACAGAAAGTAGAAGTTTTGGGTTGCATAATTCAGGTGGTATAAGTGCAACTAGGCGGCTGCCTGCGCCTGCGGCTGACAGAATGACTAATACGTGCGAAGACAGTGTCTTCGTGGGCGCCAGCCAAGTTTTCTTTAAAATCAAGAGTAGTTTATATTTAGTAACTCAATTGTACACCTTCTTGATTAGGCAAGGGATGAAATATTTCCTGAGATATTTCTCCATTTTCATTCAAAAAAACTTTACCGGAATACAAGAAATTTCCTTTAGACCAGTATCGTAAGTCTAGAAATTCAATGTTGCATTCTTCAGCCTCTAAATAATGGGCAATCACGTGATAATACGGAGTGAATTGGTTAAATATTTCAGCTAAGCTTCCTTCGAGGGCACTCAAAACAGAGGGGTTATCTTCATCTGCTTTAGGCAAAACTCGGCAAATCGACGGTGTTTGCTTTCGTATAATACCAAAACACACAAAGTCCCCTTGAAAAAGAATAAAATTCCAGCTGAAAGGATGATACATCGCAGGGAGCACTTTGACTTGATCCCTTTCATTTAGATGATAAATCCCCATTAAGCGGTCTCGTGTTTTCCGTTGACCTAAGTGGCGATATCCCAGATATAACGCACTAATTAGTATAGCAATAAGCGAAGAGCGTTCCGCTAAGTTTGGAGTTTTTAATGCGATCATAAAAGACACTAAGAAAGAGCCTAAAACGATGGGGTCAGTGAGCATAATCATATCGACAGTGATTTTTTTACGTGAAAAAGGCCATAAAAGCTCAGCCCCATAAGAATTTAATAAGTCTATTATTCCATGGGACATTGTTCCGATCAGAGTCCAAAAGAAAACAGTCATCCATGAGGTCGTTGGCAACAGGAAATTAAGTGCTGAACTCAAACCCAAAGCCATTCCAGTTAAGGCAATCAAAGAATGACTGGCTCCTCGGTGTTTTAATAAATAATTTAAGCGACCTTTTACATGAGCTATAATATCTAAATCAGGGAGCATTGCACCTAGTGTGCAACCCAGAAATACAGGATCATTCAGCTGCATGACATGGCCAGAGAGGGTACTCAAGGCAATCCCAATTAATCCATGTGTTATCGGATCCAATTAGCGCACCTCCACTATATTAGAGCACAAAGCGTCCATCAACAATCTTAATTTAACATAAAGTTACAGAC
>DATMYU010000175.1:0-3450 GCA_035560775.1 Desulfosporosinus sp. | reverse complement strand
ATAATGAAAAAAGCCTCCTTGTCATACTTACTAAATATTTCATTTTAACAATCGGAATATTTCACGGCGGTTTGTTTGATGCTAAAGGAAAGAAGTTGGAAATGGAGTGGACTCGGATGCAGGAAGATAAATACGATGGTCGAACGATTTTCCGGGTCTTAATGTCTTATAAAAAACCTATACTTCTCGGGTTATTTCTAGGAATAAGCCTAGTTTTAGGTGCTGTCCTTGTGAGTCAAGTAGTGGGAAACGAAAAGAAAGCTATCATTTATGCGGTAGAGCATGGAGTGAGAGAATCAAGCCAACTTAGAGAGAAAATCCAGCAACAAACAAGTAATCAGTCCGAGCAAGAATTTAATGACGTACAGGAGCCTTTAATGGAGTCTTTACCAGTCATTCAGGAGAAACGTTTTACCGTGCTTTTAGTTGGGGTGGATCGGCGTCCAGGAGAAAAAACGTTCAGTAATACAGATTCATTACTAGTAGCCAGTATCAATACTATAAACGGTAAAATTGCCCTCCTCTCCATCCCGCGAGACACTCGAGTAACTATAGCTGGTCTAGGAACGCAAAAAATTAATGCCGCTGCACGGGTAGGTAAAGGACTTGAAACGACAACAGCTTTGATCGAAGGCTTGACGGGTCAGCGTATTGACGGTTATGTTCTTACGAATTTTTCCGGGTTTAAAACGATTATCGATATTTTGGGAGGAGTAACTATCGCTGTTGAAAAAGATATGTATTATGTTACTGGAGATGCGGCAGACGGGGTGATTAATCTTAAAAAAGGAACGCAAAGGTTAAATGGGGCACAGGCTTTGCAATATGCAAGGTTTCGCAATGATGCCTTTGGGGATATATCAAGGACGGCGCGGCAACAAGCAGTCCTGAAAGCCTTGGGGAAAGAATTTATGCAAATTAAGACCGTTCCCAAGTTGCCTTGGCTTATCCCTCAAATCTCTAAAGCCGTAGACACAAACCTTTCAGTAAGCCAGCTATGGTCACTGACGAATGTCTTGCTTCATATTGAGAAGCCTGAGATTTCATCTCAGACTTTGCCTGGCAATTTCCTCACTGAAAATAACATCAGTTATTGGAAGGTTGACCCTCGGAAGTCAAGCGTCGTGGTGAAAAGGCTTTTTGAAGAAGGAAAGACTAGTTCTGTGTTTGGAACGCCATGAAAAGGTTAAGGCTGAAGTGCGTGAGATCTGTGAGGATTAAGTCTGCTTGTTTAAGCGTTGGGGGTGTCGCTGCGGCAGGATTAGGGACTCCGATGCACCAGAGACCTGCAGCTTTGGCAGATTGAACTCCGACATCAGCGTCCTCAAAAACTACCCCTTCTTCAGGAGAGATATTTAGGCGTTCAGCGGTCAGTCGGTAGGGTTCGGGGTTTGGTTTGCCCTGTCGTACGTCTTCGCCGCAAACCGTTATATTAAAGGCGTCTAAAAGCTTCAAGTTTTTTAGTACCATTTCGACTCTGGGGCGGGACCCTGACGAGGTTAGGGCTAAGCGGTAACCGTGTGTCTTTAGAGTGTTGATCGTTTCAAGAGCACCTGGCATGGGGAGGAGTGTCTTGCCCAAAATCATATCGGCAAACAGGATTTGCTTGCGTAGGATCATCTCGCTTAAGGGTGCAGAGAGTGTTAATTCCTGTCTAATCCGTTCTAAAATATCATTTTCTCGAAGCCCAGAGGAGTTAAGTCGGAGGTTTTCAGAAAGGGTATCAAAGGAATGGCCATATTCTAAGCAAATTTGACGTTCTGCGGCTTTATGAATCCTCTCTAGATCAATAATAAGTTCATCTAAATCAAAAATAGCTGCTCGAATCATTTGGGTTGTCTCCTTTCGGCGATACTATAGGTTGAGATTGTGGTTGCGTTTTGGTGAAAGTGTAACATCAATTGGACTAAAACGCGAGGAATCGAACCTGAGATATGTTATAGTATTGAATAGTAAAAGTGGACAGCGTGGATGGATGGGGGAGAATTGCGGATGGAGACATTTTATATAAGTCTACATGGTGTAAAAGTAATTCAGAAAAGAAAGCCGCAATCAGGAGCTAAAGAAGGGTTTGAGGTCTTTGTACTGGGGCCGGAAGAATGGGATAAAATTCCAAATATGCTGTCTGCTCAAATTCAGGCCTCAGATTGGCTGGAACGTCTGCGTGTGCGCGAAGCAGGCGAGCTGGAGAAGAAGGCCAGAGAAGGATCATTGCATTTTCGCCCCCATTTTGATCGATTGAACGTGAACGTTCATTATGTTTGTTTTCGAGATATTGATGAGCATAAGAAGGAACGCCCTATTCGTTTATTCTTAACCTCGAACGTTTGTATTTTATTGGGATGGAGTGGGCTTACGCAAGAGCATTTGACAGAATGGGTACAAAGTGGAACTCTAATAACTCCCCTGGATTTGGCATGCGCTTTGGGTTTAAGAGTCTTGCGCCACCATCAAAAATATTTGGAAATGATTGAGGATCAAATGGATCTTATCGAAGAGAAGATTCTGTTGGCTCCGCTTTCTTGGCAATTAAAACAGATTATCTCGTTGCGCCGTAAAATACTAGTCTCGAAACGATCATTAAACGCTCATCAGAGCGTTTTCGAGCGCTTCAAGAACATTCAAAAACCGCAATTTGGGGATCTCCAAGAGGAATTAATCTTGGAGATGACGCAAGCTTCGCTTTCCGTTCACCAAACGCATGAAATGATTGAGAGCTTAAGAGAAGCCTATCAGGCGGCGGTCGACAATCGGGCTAATGATATTATGAAGGTGCTGACGCTAGTAGCGACAATTATATTACCGATTACGTTATTGACCGGTTTCTTTGGCATGAACTTCAAATACATGCCTTCTATTTATCAACCATATGGCATCGTTATTTTTTATGGTTTATCAGCTCTCATCTTCCTGGTGGTTATGATTTATTTCTGGAAGAAAAAGTGGTTGCATTAACATTCATCATCTCTTGTCATTTTAATAAAACGGTTATATACTATGTAAAGCTATTGTTAGGGAATATTTTTGGAGGGTTGACACATTGGATAAGCTACTTGAAACGTTGAAAGAATACTTACACATGGAGACTGAAATTCCTTTTGAGGATTTTTCCGAGTATTATCGCAATCTCATTGCGGAGCTGACCAAAACATTTAGCGACCTTGATAAAGAGGCTCGTCTAAAAGCTCTTTATATTTGTTCGATTGTACAGACCAATGCCGAGGCTAGGGCCAAAGAGAGTAAAGTCAATGCCAAAACGTTCAAAAAGATGAGTGCCAAATGTGCTTTTTGGAGTGATGCAATCAAATTTAATCTGGGTAAAGACGGGATGTCCCCAGAGGAGATTGAACTCGCAACGGAAGAAATTAATTCTAGTATCTAAATTTAGTAAGCTTTCAATAATAGAAGGAACATCAGGCCCTAACGGGTTCGGTGTTCCTTCTATTATTG
>DATMYU010000174.1:0-4192 GCA_035560775.1 Desulfosporosinus sp. | reverse complement strand
GTATATAAAAGAGCAAATGCTCAACTCAGCGGAGGAATAATAAGAAATGAAAAATATCGACTACAAATAGATAGCGCTTTCATGTACAATGCTTGGTGAACTTTTTTTGTTCCCGTCAATCGGCTGAATGGGCGATAGGACACTGGATAGCTTCTGAAAGGATGGATTTGTGGTTTTGTATAGCATCGATAAATCAGTAATAACAACCAATCAAGAACTCATTGTTATAATCCAAGCAGATGGCACGTATGAATTTGATTGGCAGACAACAGCAGAACAGATGGATCATAGGCAACTGGTTTTTCAAGAAGAAATCTACAAACGTTTTTTGGAAAATGCCAACGAAGCTCTTATCTTTCTTGGTTTCTCGGATAGAACAGGGTCTATGTCGGATTCTCTTCATTATCTTAGACAGATAGCCTCGACCTTTGTCAAGAAACTAGCCATGAATCCAGATATTGAAGTGTTGCGTGAAAAAATAACTGTCGAAATCGAAGAGGAAGAAATTGAACAGCTCTTACAGAATGCACCTTATTTAAAGGGTGTCGAATACTTAAATCAGACTTGGCTTAAACGGGCTTGGGAAAAATTGCATCAGTCATTTGGAAATATAATTCAGACCTACAAGGGTAGTGTCGAAGAACTTTTTGCCGCTTTTAATCCTAATCTTCAGCTCGTGGGGCGTGTTTTCTTTCACTTGGTAGAGAGCAAAAAGGAGGAATATCCGTTTGCTTTTTTAGCTACCTATTCAGCGGAGGTCACAAGCGATGGGAAATCAAAGCATCTTCCGCTTAAAAATGCCATTGCCGAATATGGAGAGAATAGTAAAAAGCTACTGGACCTACTTGCGACCGTGAACAAAGCCACGGAAAACAGTGCGCTTATTTCAGAACTTGTTGAATCAGGAGAAATATTTCATCCGCTTAGCTTGACGGCCGAAGAAGCCTATATGTTTCTCAAGGAAATACCAGTTTACGAGGAAGCTGGCATTTTATGCCGCATGCCCAATTGGTGGAAGAATAAGGCGGAGTCCTTAAAGCTGTCCGTCAATATTGGAGAAAAAACGCCATCCCGACTAAACTTTGAGGCGCTCGTGGATTTCAACGCTGAATTGTTTCTGGGCGGAGAATCAATTAAGGCCAGCGAATTGAAGAAGTTGCTTTCTGAAGCCGAAGGGCTTGTTTTAATCAAAGGGAAATGGGTGGAGGTCAATCGCGAGAGGCTCAAGAAAACTCTGAAGGCCTATGAACAAGCCCAAAAACTGATGGATAAAACGGATCTCAGTATGATTGAAGCCTTGCGTTTCCAAATGAATGCTCAAAAAATACTCGAGATTTCAGAAGAAGCCTGTGAACTTGAAGTGACGAATGGGGAATGGCTCAAGACGGTTGTTAGTAAGTTAACGCACCCTGAAATGATTGAAACGGTTGAGTGTGGTGATGCTTTTCAAGCTAGTTTGCGGGTTTATCAAGAGCGGGGCTTAAACTGGCTTCATTTTATGAAAACTCTAGGATTGGGTGCCTGTCTTGCTGACGACATGGGTCTTGGGAAAACCGTCCAGGTAATTGCACTTCTGAACTATATTCGAACTAAAACGCAGGAAAAAGCCTTGCTGATTGTGCCGGCTTCACTGATCGGTAACTGGATGAGTGAAATCGCCAAGTTTGCTCCTTCCTTGAACTATTACGTCATCCACCCTTCAGAAAATAAAAATTCAGAGAAAGATGACAGCAGTCGTCTAGAGGGATATGACCTTTTTATAACGACCTATGGAATGCTCTTGAAATATGATTGGCTGAAAACGATAACTTGGGATACCTTGATTTTAGATGAGGCTCAGGCCATTAAGAATTCAGGCACGAAGCAAACTAAAGTTGTAAAACAATTAAAAGCTTCCTATAAAATTGCCATGACGGGGACTCCAATAGAAAATCGGCTCTCCGATTTATGGTCATTATTTGACTTTTTGAATAAAGGACTATTAGGAAGTGCCAAGGAATTTACCGCTTTCACAAAGAAACTCTCGGAAACTCCTGAGGGCTATGCCAGATTGAAGCGGGTAGTCAGTCCCTTTATTCTGAGACGATTGAAGACAGACAAAAGTGTTATATCAGATTTGCCTGAGAAAATTGAAATGAAAACGTACGCAACCCTTACAAAAAAACAGGTAGTCATTTATAATAACCTTATAAATGACCTTATAATGAAGCTTGAATCAGCGGATGGAATGGACCGCAAAGGACTCGTCCTGGCATCGCTTATCAAACTCAAGCAGATATGCAATCATCCCGATCAATTACTGGGTCAGAATTACTATGCTGAGGAGGAAAGCGGAAAATTTGCCAGGTTGCGTGAAATTTGTGAAACCATCGCTGAGAAGCGGGAACGGGCTCTTATATTTACCCAGTTTAAAGAAATTACTGAGCCGCTTAAGGACTTTCTGGAGACGGTATTTCAGCATAAAGGACTTGTCTTGCATGGTGCAACAGCTGTGCCTAAACGAAAAGATATTGTAGCTAAATTTCAGGGCTTAGAGTATGTGCCTTTTATGGTACTTTCCATTAAAGCAGGCGGTATCGGACTTAATCTGACGTCTGCCAATCATGTTATTCATTTTGATAGGTGGTGGAATCCTGCTGTTGAGAATCAGGCAACTGACAGGGCATTCCGGATAGGCCAGATGAAGAATGTGATTGTTCATAAATTTATAACCAAGGGCACAATCGAAGAAAAGATTGATTTGATGATAGAGGATAAAACTAAATTGTTGCAAGAAATCATTCCAGATCATCAGGAAAACTGGATTACTGAAATGGATAACAAGCAGCTTGTGGAGTTATTCAGGCTTACGAATTAAAGTTTGCAAGGAGTAAATAATGGCTTATGATGGCGGTTTCCCAGAATATGTTCCTGTGGCGGAAAAAAGAAGGCAGGCGCAGAAAAGCGTTGAAAAATTAAAGAAGAAAAATCCGAATATATCTCCAGTAATTATTACAGGAACCAAGCTAACCACAACATGGTGGGGGAAATCCTGGAATAAAAATCTGGAGAGCTATTCGGATTATTCAAATCGCATAGGCAGAGGTCGCAGTTACGTCCGTCACGGGGCGGTACTGGACCTTAAAATGACTCAAGGCAAGATCAGCGCTCTTGTACAGGGGAGCGAAGCAAGACCATATCAAGTGACTATTAACATTCAAGCGCTGTCCAAGGATATTTGGGAAACATTAACGAACGACTGTGCAGGGAAAATTGACTCAATGCAGGAGCTCATTGAGGGTAAGTTTCCCAAAGCACTCTCTGAGTTGTTTACAGCAAAGGGCAAAGGTCTGTTTCCTGCTCCAAAAGAGATATCGTTGCAATGCAGCTGCCCTGATTATGCTAAGATGTGCAAGCATGTGGCTGCGGTGCTCTATGGGGTTGGAACCCGACTGGACGATGATCCCAGCTTGTTTTTTGCTCTTCGAAATGTTAATATTGACGATCTTATTTCAGAAACGATCAGTAAGAAGGCCCAGACGCTGCTTGGGAAATCAAACGTAAAAAGTCGCAGGGTGATTGAAGATACCGATATTTCGGACATGTTTGGGATTGAGATGGAAACCGGAGTAAAAAAATCAGTAAAAACCAAACGGGTCAGACCTCGGGCGAGCGTAAAGGAGAAGGAAACGAATGGGTGACAAAGATAATTTTTGCGCAACCTAACTTGGTGGCAAAACGAGAGGACTTGGAAGAGGACGGGACCGTTTAATGCGCTGGCGCTTACTTACTGAGATTTCACATCAATAAGATCTAGAAAAAATAGAAACAACGGTATTCCGAAGAGCAAACCCCATACTCCCATAAAATGTTCTGCCATGATTAAAACAATGAATGTAAAAAATACAGGTAGTTTTGTTTTCATAGACATAAGTTTTGGATTCAAGAAATAGGCTTCGAGTGCATGTAATACTACAATCATGCCTAAGATATAGAGTATCTTTATTACCCCCCCTAACTTGAAGGCGATGATCGATAATGGGATCAATGAAATGAGAACACCCGCAACGGGTATTAAACCAAGAATAAAAATCATAAAACCCAAACCGATCACTTGATGGAACCCCATTACGCTTAAAATGACAGCGGACACTATGGAGTTGATAAAGGATATTAGCATTTGAGTTTCCATTACCTTCGCAAAGGAATTAAC
>DATMYU010000173.1:0-8600 GCA_035560775.1 Desulfosporosinus sp. | reverse complement strand
CAAGGTCCCTTTTAGCCTTCCTTGGCTACAGGGACACTCGGCCATCCATGGCCAGCGCTTGGCACCAGCCAAATTTTCTTTATTTTACAAATAGAATTTTCATTCACCCTTGTCCAATGTAGGACATAGTATATGGTAGGAAGGGCATGGAGAAGGAGGGGAAAAACGCGTGAAAAAGGATGTCGATTCCTCAAGCTTAGCAGAAGTCGTAGACCGTATTCTTGAAAAAGGTGTAGTCATAGATGGATATGTAAGGGTTTCATTAGTTGGAATAGAACTTTTAACGGTCGACCTGCGTATCGTGATTGCTAGCGTCAATAGCTTTTTGAGGTATGCCTGCGCAGTAGGGCTAACCACAGAGTATCATGGTGACCTGTTTTAACAAAGGGGGGAGTAATTCTTCCCTTTGTTATGGAAATAATCTGAAGCTTTTACTCACCCTTGTCCCACATGAGGCATAAGCTAAAGTAGGACAAAGAAAGGAGGGGAAACGCATGAAAAAGGATGTGGATTCCTCAAGCTTAGCAGAAGTTGTGGATCGTATTCTAGAAAAAGGGATAGTCATAGACGGATATGTGAGGGTTTCATTAGTCGGGATTGAACTATTAACAGTCGACTTGCGTATTGTGATTGCCAGTGTCAATACTTTTTTAAGGTATGCCTGCGCAGTAGGGCTAACCTCCGAACACCACAGCGATTTGTTTTAATAAGCGGGGAGGGAGAAATCCCTCTCTTTTTAATACCTATACAGAAAGTATAAGTTTGGGTGGTGTAATCCGGGTGGTATAGGCGCAACTAGGCGGCCGCCTATGCCTGCGGCTGACAGAATGACTAATACGTGCGAAGACAGTGTCTTCAAGAAGGCTAATACGTGCGAAGACAGTGTCTTCGTGGGCGCCAGCCAAGTTTTCTTTATACCTATACAGAAAGTATAAGTTTTGGGTGGCGTAATTCGGGTGGTATAAGTGCAACTAGGCGGCCGCCTACGCCTGCGGCTTGGCGCCAGCCAAGTTTTCTTTATCCATTCCGAGACACCTATTTCTGGAAGTGGGTGTTCCGATTTCGGTTTTAGTGTAAGCGAGTTTATTCCATAGAGACGAAAAGACCCTTACACAATTATGGTTTTATAGGCCTCCAAGGTTATCTCTGCAACTCTAGACCAGGAATAATGTTTGTGCAAGTGTTGCATCAAGGGAAGGGGCGAGGCATTAAAGGCTTGTTCGAGTGCCGTACGTAAGCTTAGGTCATCTAGTGGATGTGTATAAAGTGCCATATCCTGGAAATATTCCTTCGGGCTTCCTTGGTCTGTAGAAATCACAACCGTACCGCACGCACCAGCCTCTATGCTGGATAAGCCAGGGGTTTCAAACCAACTAGGTAAGGCATGAACTTTGGCAGCAGAATAAGCTGAAGCGAGAAGTTCTCCCTGTAAAGTTCCAATATAGCTGACGTTAGAAAAGGCCTTCACGCTCTCAAAATATTTTTGGTCATTTACAGGTCCAAGTAGAATAAGAGAAAGTCCGAGCTCCTGACAGATTTTTGCCAACCAATACTGGTTCTTACGTGTTGAAATTCGGGCAGCACATAAAACAAACTCTTTGGGGGTATCGGGAAACTGTTCCCTGAAAAGCTGAGGGGTCGCCCCCCTGAATGAATCAGGAAAGCCATTCGGTACCACCTGATAAGAAGCGGCCTTGAGAAAGTCTTGGTGAAGAATGTCCATCTCGGTATGGCTGTTGGGAAGTAAGAGCGTACATTCGCTCACAAGACGGGCCCGCATCGGTTGCATGTGTTTCCAGACTGCTAGGGCATTAGAGCTAGCACCTTCACGCTTCAAGTAAGCATTAGGAGGCCAGTAAATAGGGGATAGAACAATCTTTTTTTGTTGTTTTTGGGCATTGAGAAAGAACATATAGCTTTCTTTAATTCGGGTGATATTGAAAATATGAACGACGTCATAGGGAGATAAATCAATATTGGGATCAGCAGATAGGTGTATTTCAATGCCAAGGTTTTTAAGCTCTTGCCCGGTCGAAACTATTTGGACGGTATCCCCAGCGGGGTTTTTCATGAAGTCCGGTCGAGCTTGAAAAAGCACTTTCATCGGAGCTTGCCTCCTCTAAAAAATCAGATAAGAAATTGTGTAAGAAGAAGGGCACGAAGAAGGTCGCTACAAAGGACTATTCAGAATGAAGCACAGGAACCGTCCCCTTGCTTCATAATTTTTTGAATCTGTCTCGAACAGATTGTATGCGGTGTTGATAGGTATGATTGCGGTACACTTCTTCCTGACCTTGACGGGCAATTTTTTGGCGGAGGTCCTCTCGGTTTAGGTAGAAACGCACTAGTTCTAACGTCTCATCCGGATGACGACTCCAGACAAGATGGACATGGTTTTCAAAAAGATTTTCCATGGCTGGGGACCAGTGTGTCAGAAAAAAAGCTCGACACCCCAAGGCTTCGAAGGTTCGCATGCTCATCATGGTGGGAGAGTCTATCACCGAGTGTAAGCCTAAAACGATTTTCGCTGAAGAATAAGCGCAGGGTAACTTTTCATAAGGTAAATATCCTTGATAGACCTCAGGTGGTAAGGTGTAACGGTCTGTGTTCGCCAGCCAGTTTTCGTTACCGAAAACTTTTAAATGAAAGGGCCCTGAACGTAACGGAGTGAGGATAGTTTCTAGCCCCAGTCTCCTTTGAGGGTACGAGGTATAGTAATTAGCAACGAGAAGTAAATCGCAAGCATAATCAAGCGATGGTTCAGTAGGGCGATGGAAAACGGGATTACAGGCAAAGTGAAAATAAAGGGCGCGTATTTTCTCCCGCTGATAAAGGGGTAGACATTCCCCAGCTGGGGTAAGAACCAGACTGGCCCCACGCCCCAAAGGACGGGACATACGGCGCCAGTCTGGGGGATCATCGATTGCCCAATAGACGAGCGGGAGGGCATGACGACGTAAAAGGGGAAAGAGTTTCTGGGCTACAGTGGAAATCGAAACGCCCTCCGCTAAAGCAAAATCCGGCTTCCAGGTTCGAAGCATTTCGTTCAAACAGGCTTCCCAGTTCGGCAAGCGGACAGGAAGATAACGAATCTCATCCATGGGGGAAAACCCCGAGGCTAATCCATGGCTCAATAGGGATGAATCGTTTAAAAATAGAATTTTCATTAGTAGTGTCTCCATTGGTGTTTCGATTGTTCAATGGCAACTTCCAAGGATTTGATCAGGGTTAACGGGTTAATGTGGTATCGTTGAGCAGCCTGCTCAATGCTCATACTGAGCAAAATTTTGGCCCCACACCCGGATGTAGAAATACCGAACTTTTGGAAGGTATAGGCTGTTTGAGGATACTTGGATAGAATTCCGGCAACATTGGATTTCAAATCTAGGTGATCCATTTGTTCCAGAAACCTCCCTTGCTCTTAACATCTTCTTTTGCCTCTTTAAGTTGACAAATCTGCGACTCCAACTTATCGATAGAAGAATCGCTTTCCTCCTGTTTGGTCAGCATCACCCGGAGAACCTGTGACAGACTTTGCGTTTCTTGTTCAAGATTAGACACAGCTTCTTTAAACGGTTCAAGTTCGGTAAGAGGAGCTAACGCTGTTTGTGCTTCTCGTGATTCTTCTAAGAGAGCTATTTCTTGTTCGGTTAGACGATCTTTTTCGGAGATGACATCCAGGATTTGGTCAAACTTCGAGAGCACCTCGTGAACTTTAAAGCTCAGGGTGGTGTTTTCGTGATCGAGACGGGCAACGGTTGAGATCAAAGATTGGAGTTTGGAGTTTTCTTGTTCGAGAAAGTCAACTGCAGTGAATAAAGACTGGAGCTCGGAGTTCTCTTGCTCAAGATGGGTAACCGCTGTGAATAAAGATTGGAGTTTAGTGTTTTCTTGCTCGAGAAGAGCAACAGAGGTGGATAAAGATTGGAGTTTGGCATTTTCTTGCTCGAGAAGAGCAACAGAGGAGGACAAAGATTGGAGTTTAGTATTTTCTTGTTCGAGAAGAGCAACAGAGGAGGACAAAGATTGGAGTTTAGTATTTTCTTGTTCGAGAAGAGCAACAGAGGAGGACAAAGATTGGAGTTTGGCATTTTCTTGTTCGAGAAGAGCAACAGAGGAGGACAAAGATTGGAGTTTAGCATTTTCTTGCTCGAGAAGAGCAACAGAGGAGGACAAAGATTGGAGTTTAGCATTTTCTTGTTCAAGTAGAGTGACAGTTTTGCGCAGAGACTGAAGCTCGGCAGTTTCTTCTTCGAGATGATTAACTGAGCTAATTAAAGAATGTAGTTTGGAGTTTTCTTCCTCGAGAAGAGTAACAGTTTTGCCTAATGACTTGAGTTCGGCGTTATCTTGCTCGAGAAGAGCAACAGTTAAGATTAAAGATTGTAGTTCAACATTTTCCTTTAAAGTCTGGGGTTGAAGAATCTCCTCTGGAGAGCTTTCGGGTGTTTCTAGCACTTCAATAGGGGGGGAAGTAATTGAAACTTGAGGAAGTGGATTCGTGTTGGGTGATAATATTTCAGGATAGAAGGCTGGTACAGGAGGGGGTGTAAGCGGAATAGCTTGGGTGGGGATTGACTGGTAGGGTGCAGCAGCTAAAAGTGGAGCTTGGTTTTTTATTGTTAAGCCCAATTCCTGGTAATGAGCCGGGGACCGCTTCACAACTTGATCTTCTAACCAGTAGGTTTGATAGAAATTCTTCTCTCCTTTATGCACCCATTGTAAGGGACGATTAAATGAGATGTGTGAGGAAACAGCCTTCCACCCTTTACCATCATTAAGCATAAGAACCTCTTCCCCAGTGTGGGCGAGTAGCCAAAGAATCCCGTTCATTTCTAAGGCTCCAATGCTTTTACAGGGAGAGCTGAACGTTTTGATGGGGGCGGGTGACGGATGCCAAGTGCTCGCCAGTTCAATGGCATCGGTTTGTTGTGCCCAACGAAGTTCAAACTGTCCAGAAGGAGTTTTTACGGACCAAAAGAGATGATGAACGTTGTCCGACGTCATAAGAGCAGTCATATCAACAACTTCGCCTGAGATTCTTAGGGTTTCTGTTGGAGAGCCCCATATGTGAAACGTTGCGTTAAAGCGGTTTGTAAAGAGGAGCGAATGCCGTCCCTGGAAAGTCATGGTTAAGAGATGGATATTTCCTTGACTGTCTAGGTTCACGTGATAAAGGGGTTCCCGTGGGTGAACAACCTCTCCCATGTGAACACTTCGCCAAGATGCACCGTCCCAAAAACGATGCTCGATGTGCCAGAGATCTGGAATGGCTTGATTGGAATAGGCGTAAAAGATATGTATCTGCTTGCCTTTAGGAAAAAGAAAGAGGCGGCGATATCTTGTAGCACGTACGTCTAGTTTGGCGAGTAACGATGTCTGGGGCGTTCCCGAATCAGAAATTAGCGTGTAGCAGAGTTCACCGTTTGTTTTGAGTACGACAAGGTGAACGGTCTTGGGATCGATCATAATCCCTTGGGCTAAAAGTAGCGGTTCCGGAATTCGATAGAGGGGTTCTAGGCTGTCTTCACTAAAAAGAGCGCATCCCTGCGGGTCAATGTGTAAGTACATAGAGTCATTTTTATTAGTTAGGAGAAGTGGGGTCAACGTGGTTCGACTTGGGAAAGCCAATACGATCACTTCCTTCGTTTTCGTCACACATTAGTGATTCAATATGTGGATAAAGAAAACTTGGCTGGCGCTAAGCCACAGGTGCAGGCGACCGCCTAGTTGCACTTATACCACCCGAATTAGAATACTTAAAATTTATACTTTCAGTATAGGTATAAAGAAAAATTGGTTGGCGCCAAGCGCCTTCATCAGGTGGTGCCGCTTAAGCGACTGGAGGCCTGACTAGTATAAAAGAAAAGGCCGTTGTGGACGGCCCTTTCTTTCGGGAAGGGCAATAACTTAAGGCATGAGAGGCTGATCATAAGATGAGCATTTATAGGCAAGTGTCTTGCTGTGGTGGGAAGAAATCACTTGGGAATGGGGTGAGAGTGGTGTCAAAGAAATTAAGGCATGGATTTTGTGGTATATTCGGGAATTCCTCACATGCCGGAGGTTCTGGGCAGAATCCGAAGGCTGGAACGAGGAGTTGGACGATACCAGTTACTTTAGTTATTACAAAGCTGCCGATGGCAAGTTGGATCGAGCTTACCGTAAACAATGGGCTGGTTAATACTTCTGTTCTTGTTTCAACGCGTAAATTAAAGTCAAATTCTGGACGAGTCGGTGGGAAGTAGAGTACAATGTCTTTGTGAACATCCGGTAGGTTACCCGTTATTGTAAACAAGGCTCCGGTTGAATCACGTAAGGTCAACGTGTAGGGGATTTGAATCGTGAACTGAACTCTTGAGAAGTTCGGACGAGATGGAATAGGGGTAATGATGACGCTGCCAGGAACAATCACTCCCGTGGCAAAAGTCATGCTGACAAAGGTAAACGGAGGTACGCCGGTTGGTAAGGTGACGGTGAAGCATGGGAAGCATTCCCTTTGTTGACAACTGGCATAAACTTTTTCGACGATGATGCATACTGATTCTGTTATTTCCTCGAGTTGGTATGGGTCCGTTAAATCAATGGGGTCACTAGGCGATAGAGCAGAGCCAACTCTGCCAACGGTGACACCTCGAGGTGGGAAGGAAGTCGGGAGAGCAGCGGCAATAGTATTCGTGTTAGTGTTAATAATACTGATTGAGCTGTCTCCTTCGTTAGCAACCCATACTTGCGTGCCATCGCCGGTGACATCCAGACCGAGAGGGTTTATGCCGACGGGAACGGTCGTTATCACGTTAAGTGCGGTTGTCGAGATTACGCTTACAGTGTTTGATCCGAAGTTGCTCACATACATAAAGACTGGATTCACAGGATTTGCTGCAATTTTTTGAGGATTAGATCCCACAGGAATTGTGCTGAGAATAGTATTGGTGGCAGTGCTGATGACAGTGATGTTGTCGCTGCCGCTGTTAACAACAAAGAGTTTTGAATTATCTAGGCTAACAGCTAGTCCGTTGGGTGAAGTACCTACTGCAATCGTAGCGATGACGATATTGGTTAGAGGATTGATGACAGAGACAGTATTGCTCCCGCTGTTGCTGACGTAGACACGGCTGCCATCCCGGGCAATAGTGACATCGACAGGGCTGGTGCCAACGGTTATGGTGCTTACAACAGTATGGGTCGGAATGCTAATGACTGAAACAGTTCCGCTTCCAGAGTTTGTTACATAGGCTGTTGTACTGGTTGGATCAATCGCCACTGAAGTAGGTGCGAGGCCAACAGGAATCGTTGCTAAGACCAAATTGGCGGCGGTGCATATGACAGAGACGGTGTTGCTGCCCAAATTAGGGACTAAAACCTTTGTACCATCCGGAGTGCGTTTTGGGAATTGTGGGTTAGTGCCCACAGGGATGGTAGCGACGAGCACATCGCTGTAAACATTATATATGGCGACGGCATTGTCGAGAGTTACCCAAGCATGGGTTTCAAATAGCATGTGTAGTTCCCCCCCTTTTATTGATTCGAGAAATGATTTAGGATTGAGCAGTACTTTCAACGTATACTATTCGAAGGTAGAGTAGGGTGTTACACGCTAATTCTCATTTCTATAAGGTCCAGATAAAATACTTTGAAGCACCCGACCGGACCGTTCGCACCAGTCGTTAGCCTGAGCGAAAGCCATGCGTTCTGCTTTGCTAGAATCGTTACTATCTAATAGATGACGTAGGCGCAAGGAAAACAATTGGGGGTTACCTTCAAGATTGATTTTCGGAATGGTAAGCAGTTCTGGAAGCGGTGTCCCTAGAACCGGAATTCCCGCTGCGTAATACTCATAGAGTTTGATGGGGTTGCACCCTTTGGTCATTTCTGTTTGAAGAAAGGGAATGAGCCCAACATCGAAGTGATGAAAATATGCTGGAAGTTCCTGATAAGGTTTCAGTCCTAGATAGAAGACGTTTTTGGACTTTTTGAGAGGAAATCTATTGAGTTGAAAATAGGCTCCAATAAACACAAAGTTGAATTCAGGATTGTCCTGGATCACAACCTTGAGCAACTCCCAATCGACCCAAGGGGCGATTGCGCCACTGTATCCTATGATGGGTTTACCTAATGGAAGATCAATTGGGCGGTTATGAGGCAAAGGCGAAAAATGGACATAATCTACACCGTTTGGTACTAGATAAACTTGAGGATGTCGCGTGGAAAAATAGTCGTAAATACTGCGACTACTACAAAAAATAAGATCTGCTCTCTCTAAGATCGCGGGATAATAGGGTGCCCAACTGGCAAATTCATCTTTGGGTTCATCAACGGCATCATAAATTACAAGATCTGGGTTATAAGCATCAATAGAATTAATATGTGAGGGAACGGTTAACCAAAGGATGCGTGCTCGCGAATGGGGAATATCCATGGCGGAAATTCCCTGGCAAAGGAGAAGAGTTGGAGATATGCGCTTGATTTTAGGTCCGGGAAAGTTACCGAGATCTTCGTAAAGAACGGTATGGCCCGATGAGGAAAGCTGACCCAGCAGCTGTTGTGGGCGCTGAAACATCCAACTCCAAGGGATCGAGGGAGGATAGATAATCGTAGACATT
>DATMYU010000172.1:0-2270 GCA_035560775.1 Desulfosporosinus sp. | reverse complement strand
GGCATATAGTACCTATTTTATTGCTAAGCGATATTACTCAATAATAAATACCTTATCTAGTCTAGTTCGTTTGATCAGTTCGAGGGGAAGCCCTTGAGCACCTGTCAACACAAGCTTACCGTTCTTTTCCTTGGTACGTTTATTAATCGTCACTAACGTACCCAATCCTGAACTATCTATATAGCTGAGTCCAGAGAGATCCATCCTTACATCGACAATTCCTTGATTTATTATTTCTAATAGATCATCCCTTAGCAGCGAAGCATCATGAACGTAAAATTTATCCATTAAATAGACCATAGCCTGATTTCCGTTGACTTTAACCGAGTGTTTCATAAACGTCCTCCTTTACACCTCAACTTTGAACCTAGTAATGAGACTATGTAGATTTTGCGCCATTGCACTGGCTTGCTCGGAACTTGCCGCCACTGTCTCAATGATAGCTGTAGTCTCTTCCGTTGCTGCTGAGACCTCTTGAGCGTCCTTGCTCGTACTCTCTATGTCTCCAGATACACCCTCAATTAGTTGGACAATTTTATCGGACGAAGCAACCTCATCGTTCGTGACTTTTGCAATTCCATCGATATCACTGACTGTTTCCGTAACGGCGGACAGAATGTTTTCCAGTGATTCCCCTGCCTTATTAACCTCTTGCACGCCTACTTCAACCTCGGACAAGCTATGCTTCATAGCTACAACTGCACTCTCAGTGTTTTCGGTAATCTTAGAAATAAGCTGTGAAATATTGCTAGCCTCTGCATTGGATTGTTCTGCTAGTTTTCTGACTTCCTCAGCAACCACAGCAAAGCCTCGGCCTGATTCTCCCGCCCGAGCAGCCTCGATTGCCGCATTAAGCGCTAACAGATTCGTTTGTTTGGCGATGCCCGTGATGGTATCATTAATGATACCAATTTGTTGGGAATATTCATTCAGAAGAGTAATTACCTTCTCTGCTTCCTTTGTCTTGTTATGAATCGTCGTCATGCTCTGCATAACGATGCTTACCGTGGCCTTTCCTGCCTTGGCCGCATTAATAGAAATATCTGATTTAGAGCTAGCTGAGGTTGCCTTATCCTTGGCTATTTGAATCAGTGCCGAAAGTTCAATCAGAACCTGCGAGGTTTCCATACTTGAGTTAGAGGCGTCCTCCATTGATTGCGCCACATTTTGAATCCTTAGGGAAACACTTGTCGATGCCGCCGAAACTTCCGTCGAAGATGCAGCCATTTCCTCTGCAGCTGCAGCCAGTTCTGATGAGCTGTCTCTCACCGCCTTAACAATTTCCAGCTGTGAGGTTATCATAGCATTAAATGAATCGCCAAGCTGCCCAATTTCATCTTTAGTTCGAATAACCGCTTTAACCATCAGATTTCCTTCGCTCGCCTGAGCCATCAACCCCTGCAACACCTTAATTGGAGTCGTTATTTTACGGGCAGCCAACAGCCCAATTAGAATCCCTAAAAAAGCTACTAGGATTGCTGCGGCTATAGCAACCAGTTTAGCTTGCTTAGTAGCATTATACGTATCATTCATAGCTAGATTAATCGCATCGTTTCGATATTTTTTCGCTTCATCAATCTTAGCATTCATTTGAGTAGCCAACGGGGCTAATTCTGTAACTGCAATCGCCATCGCTCCGTCTTTGTTGCCAGCCTGCAATAAAGGAATAAGTTTTTCCTCAGATCCTTTGGTATATTGATCGTTCAACGCTTTAATATCGACGGATAAAACACGGGCATCTTCCGTACGCGCCTCTTTGATAAGCTCGTCTTCAAGCTTTACATTCAAGCCCGCAAGTCGCCTAAATTCCGTGAGATACTGTTCTTTCCCGTAGAGTATGTAAGCCCTCAGATTGGAAGACTGACCCAGTGCATTATAGGCGATATCATTATTTTTTTCCAAGCGCAGAATCTCATAGTCCTTGAGATTCCCGACAGACATTTGTGACTTACTACTTTCATAAATAGTGTAGACAAACCCCGCAGTCGCCACCAAGACGACTAACAAAAAATAAGCAATCATTTTCTTAGCTAATGTCATTTTCATTCATTTCCCGATTCTACACAGGTAGAAATCAGATTCCCCCCTTTAATCAAGATAGACTCTCAGTCTTCGACCCACAATTATGCATGGAGGGATTGTGTCTTCCCATTACCTAGAGGACTTTAGTCATTGTCAAAGACTTAACCTCTTGCCAGCTCTATAAACGACTGAACTAAAGCTCAACTCCACGTACCAAACACTGTATTAAGGAGTTATTTATGTCGTAT
>DATMYU010000171.1:0-13109 GCA_035560775.1 Desulfosporosinus sp. | reverse complement strand
ATAGTATAGTTAATATTTTACATGTTTTGCAGTATTCCTTCTACAACAGGCCCTAACTTATCCTCTATAGCTTTCGTTACGCTCTTATTCGGAGTTTCAACTTCAACCGTCCCCCTATTCGTCGAATCCGTAACCTGTGGTCTTGCACTTATCTTAACGGTCTGAACCGTCGCCACGAAAACTTCCTTCATAGTTACTGTTGCCTTCAGCCCATATTGCGTCGTATAATCGTCCGGCACTGCTATAGTCTCAATCAACATGTTCTTGAATAAGCCTAGACGAGACATCACTTGCATTGGAACCCTTTGGCTTTGCAACTTTTCAAGTATTTCAAAAGCCCTCACTGATCGTGAATCACCTTGCGTAAACTGTCCTGGAATAATACTCGTCGCACAATCTGACATCCCTATTTGCATCGTTAGCTCAACGGGATTAACGAAAGCGTGGTCACTGATCGCCGCTCCAGTTTCTACGGGATGGCTTGTAATGGTCAGTGATCTTGTGTAATTCGTCTGAAGTACCGCATCGAAAAAATAACCGGCAATATTCGTCTTTAAGTATACGAGATACTTTGCCATAGCGTTTCCGCTAGGTTCACCCTCCGCACTATCTACTGTCGTGAACTGGAAACGAACCAGCGCGCTCTCTCCAGTACCTTCCAGATCTAGCTTTGAATGTATTGCACAAACATATCTTGTTCCTGGGCTTAAACCGTCTATCTGGTCTGAATAGTACTGAGAATTCGGAGTATGAATATTTTTGCGTCTAAAAACCACCGTAGCATCATCGAATGATGTCATTGTATTGTTACCAGTTAGGGGATAACACAGGATGTCAGCCCAGTTGGTGTCTGATCCTGTTGAATACCATTGGATATAAACTGAGGTCTGCGTTAACTTATATATAGAGAGATCTTTCGGGGGAGTGCTCACTTAGCGGTTCACCCCCTGGGACATCCTTGTAATCATTGCCGTGCTTGTTCTACCAATAGTTGTTGCCACTGACTGTGAATCCTTTGCACCATAGATATTATATACTGGCTTCATCGTTATTTGAGTCATATTTGACGTATTCGTTTGAGGTTGAAGATAATTGGAATTATAACCAATTCCAGAACTACTTGCGCCTGCTGCTGTTTTTGCTGTAAAACCCTCAATGAATTTTGACCAAGGACTGTCTTGAGATTTTTTCAAAGCATTACTAAACCCATCTCCGAGTGATTTCTTAGTAAACAAATCAAATATACTGTCTAATATTCCTGACGCTGCTTTACCTAAAGGGGAATTCTTGTCATACTCTTCAGCCTTTTTCCTTAGTCCTTCATCTGGGATCAATGCTTTCTTTAGCCCCTCATACCCCTTTCCCATCCCACTCCAGTCGCCAGTAGTTATGCCTTTTATTCCTGCAGCTATAATACTAATTAACGCTGCAATAGAATTAAGCATATCTCTAAAAGTGGTCAGTGAGTTAATGATCACTGATGAAAGTAAATCATCGAAGCCGCCTTCTCCTCCAAGCGCATTAAGCAGGTCGCCAAGAGCATCGAAAAGGAGTACAACACTTGAGTATACATTTAGGATTGACTGACCGAAGCTTCCTAGTGTTCCTGTATCGTTTAGCTGCTTCCATAAATCGACTAACCAATTCCATGTATTCTGTATTCCATGCCAAAGCAAAATAACCAGATCTTTACTGTCACTCAAGAACTTTTTAAAACCCTCAGACTGGCCAACTTTTTCCAACCAATTCTTAAGCTCTTTAGCTCCCTGAACTATGCTCTTCAACATATCCTTGAAATCTTTAATAGTACCGTTATCTACTAAGCTTTTCTTGAACTTCTCTACCCACTCCCAAAGCTTAGGAAATGCCGACTCTCCACCACTCATGTAGGTGTTAAAGTCATCGACAAGGAGCAAGAGAGCCGTTAACCCAAGGACAAATGCACCAAATGGATTACTTGCCATCTTGATCAATGAAATGGCCGTAAAGGCTCCGGCGGCAGCACCTAATGCATCCCTAATACTCCACGCTGCCTTAGCCAACCTTACGACCCAACTCGTTACCTCTGCGACTCTCTTTGTCCACTGAGGCATGTTTTCCTGAATCTTGTCGTTAATTTCAGTTAACCAATCCTTGACGTTCCCCATCGGACCTTCAAGGTATTTCGTTAGGTAATAACCAATCCATTGAAGGGCATACGTTCCTTCGAGCTTCAAACGTTGAAACTGGAACGTTATATCCCTGACACTTTGCATCTGCTTCCTATATTCGTCTGTCGGAACAGCCATCTCTCTGGCTTGGCGGTTAAGTTCGAGGTATTTATTCATTAGTTCAGGACTCAGGTAAAGATCGTCAATACTGACTCCAAGCGCATCAATGGATGACTGGTACGCTTTAGCTGCGTCTTTTGACATCCATAATCTTGCTGCAAGCATCTCAGTCTGTAGGTCCGTCTGCGCTAAGGTGGCTATAAACTTACCCAGCGCAAGGTTTGCCGTTGCCACGAACGAAACGACTCCAACTGCAGCTTTCGCGAAGTTTTTAACGCTTATATCAGAAAAACCGGTAACCGAATCTTCAGCTTTCTTCATCGCTTGCTGAGCTGCATTAAGAGAGGAGTTGTCGGTTTTAAACCCTAGTGAGATAAGGTACTCTTTAATGGTTTCAATCATTTATCGTTCCTCCCTCCCAGCCTCATTGTTCCTTCGTTCGTTTTCAGCCTTAACCGCAAGCATTTCATTGGCATCCGCTAGATCATCCAACGTATACGTTCCGTCCCATGTCTCGTGTTGCTTCCATACTCCCGCCATCACAGGACCATTCAAAAACTCATCCACGTTCTCACAGTGAACTACTTCGTACCGAGTAATCCCCCCAGCATTCCAGCTAAGGGGCTTCCGGAGAAAAAACCCGTCACGTTATGCATCAGCGCATGGGCCACTAATGCCAGAGTAGTTGAGGAATCCGTTTCCAGTCCTACAACTCCAAAAGTACCATCTGAATTCATAACCCTTGTTGGTCCAGCCGGTAACGTCTCGAAGCACACTTGTAGGCACTTATCATGGATATAATTAAACTCTTCCTCTTTGAGAGACGTTAACCCTGATACTATTCCTGGGATATCGATACTGTTAAGGTCTAATGATTCAGCTTTCATAGCTTGTATCTTTTTGAGATCTAAACCCTTTAGCATAGGCGCAATAATTCCCGTAACCTTTATCAGCATAAAGGATCCTGTCCGTGCATCGAACTTCTTAATGATAAATTTTCGACCCTTCATCTCGACCTCTTTAAAATCAGCTAAAATCTCCATGAGTTCCTCCTTGCACTACCCTCGATTTACACTACTTCTCTCTGTATATCCGCTGCCATAAATGACCACGTAATGTTTTGCCCCTGAGCCTGACGTGGGTTACTCGGCAGTTTAGTAAACGATACTCCCGTACACGTTTCAAGCTCTTTCATGCCTGGCGTTCTGATAATCACTTTAATACCTGCCCAACTAGCAGTATTGGTTGCTTCTAAATAGTTGTAAAGTTTAATTAACCACTGATGAAAACTTGAAGTCTGCTGAACAGAGATCGATATCGTACCATTTCTCGCTTTTACTTTTGTTACCATTATGGCCCCATCAGCAGCCACATCCTGGATAGACCTGTCAGTTGTCATTTCTGTCGTTATTGATCCAAGTCCTTCACCGGTGGCAATGCGCTGACCAAAATTAGGATGAGAAACAACTGCCGATACATCTCCAAAACTATAAGTCTCATAGGACATTTAGGTACCCCCCTCCTTATCGATTTACGTTAATTTGGATAGCTACAAACTCGATAGCCCCGGCAAGTTTGACGCACACATAAATAGGAGGAGCAATACGGGCTGCTCGGTCGACCGCACTTTGATCATCAATGGATTCTGTCAAAATTACATAACCCTTGGATAACATGTCTCCAGTACTAAGATTCAAGATCGATGGTGCGTTCCAGACTCCAGGAGAAAGGAATCCTCTATTCAGAGCTGAGTCACACGGACCCGTAATGCCTGAGATTAAGAGCGTTATGCCGCCTTCATCTTGTGGCACTTTCGCCGTACCTGCGAGTAAGTCCATGACCCCAATTCGGATATCGTTTACGAGCATGTCGAGATTAAGCACCTCATCGAAGTGCATACCGTTTGCCATAATGCCTTGTTCAAACAGGTTGTAAGTATTGCCCCTGTTGATATAAACGTTGCCGCTTTGAGACTTAATGAGCGTTACTTGATTATTTGTAAGCGCTTCAGGTATTACGCCTATCTCTTGCTTGTATGCCAAGGTATAGGCTGAGTTAGCTAGTCCAGTATTTGCTCCCATTGCATAACCCATGATGGCAACAGCTGCATCAACGGAGGTTGAGTATTGACCGATAGTACGTTTATATCCTAAAGCTTGTAGCGTTAACATTACATTCCCAGCTGTTCCCTCTAAGACATCGGCATCTGAGGTGGTATAAAAAAACGTTGACTCTGGCTCGCATGACTCAACATAGGGAGCTACTGCCAATATGTCATCTTTTAACGCTCCGCATAAATAACAAGCAAACCAGTCCGTATTTTTTGCCCTGCATGCTGTAATGGCTTGCAATGCAGTTTCGGTACCCGTTTTGTCCCAACGGCCTATTGCAACTTTTGATGGCCTAGGTGACTGGGAAAAATATATTACCGCCGCCTTGTGCTCAGCCTGTGTAGACGTAAACCCATCAGCAATCATATCGTCTGTGCTCGTGTAAACCTTTACGCGATCTGGAGCTAAGATTACTGCGCTAGAACCAACGATAAGCCCAAGGTTAAAGCCCGAACGAATGGTAGCTACTGGTGAAACCACGACACTTATATTAACAATGTCACTAAGTGGTAGGGTCGACATCAATGGTCACCCCTTTCTCTGTTTTAATTTTGATATCTACGCCTTGGATGGTTGGGATCGTGCCTTGTCGACGGACTGTTTCATAGAACGTTGCTGATAGATCTGACCGCTCCCACCACTGGCCGTTGAATAACTCTGGACATCGCACCGGGACTGGAACATCGATCACGAGGTGGAGGTTTGCCGCGCGGAGAGTACTACCTGCACTAAATAGGCCATTACGAATCGCCTCGATGTTGTCAAAGCTGTTTGGACCATAGGCAACCCAATAAACCTCACGCGGGAGAGTGTAAGAGGTTATTTTGTTGACCTCGGACTCACTGCTTGATGTGTATTCAGTGTCACGTTGCTTGGAATATTCGTTACTTACCGATCTCACACGGAGAAACGTTATGTCCTCAGTTATCTTCCAGCCTGGAGCGCCACCGGTTGGCCAAGCGAGGCGTACCTTACTGTTATTTGCTGGTGCGTTAGGATTCAGACCCAACATGGTGCAAGTAAGGTTCCGAAAGATGTCCTCTAGCTTTTTAAAGGTAAGTATTGTATCGGCCAATTAAAACACCGCCTGTCGTTTAAACACCACTCATCGAAGTTCCGTAGGCTTTATAGTAACCGAAGTCGGACCAATCTTTGAGTTGGAGTAAGCGATACCGTTCTCCGTGCCACTCAATTTCGTCGGAAGTTCCTTTGCCTTCGATGTCGTCATGCGTGACATAAAGGGGCATCGTCGAATGAAATACCATAAGTTGGGACGTTCTATCACCCTCTGATACCTGCATGATGTCTTTGGTGCCTGCGGCTGTTATGACTCCCGACATGGAGATCACAGTCTCAGTTTGCACGAAACGCCCTGCAACCCAGTCTCCCGACTTACGCCAAACTGTAAAGGGTTGCGAGAACTTTGGACTATTGATTACCCTAGAAACGTTGATCATGACTATTCCTTCTCTCGAACAACGAAGGTTACCGATTTACGTAGTTCATCCTTGTCAATCATTGGCCTCGTCATACCCTCAAGCCCCGAAATGTCCTCCAGTTTACCACCTTCGTCAACATGCCTAACTGCTGCCCGTGCAATCGATGACTTATCTTTTCTAAGCTTGGATAAAACCGTTCCAGGAGTATTTGGGGCCCAGTTATTCTTCGGAGATGTAAACCAATCTCTAACCACGTTCTGTCCCTGTATTCCTGCCTTAACTAAGGACCTGCTTATCGCATCTACCTTACCGTCCAACGCAGCTTCGGCCGCTTTCCTTAGCTCGACTGATATCATCTCTTGGTTTTCTGGGTCTTCAATGGCTGGCTCGATAAATGGTCTTGGAGGAATTTTATTAAGTGGCGATCCTTTGCTGTGTATGAAGGCAAGCTCAGCGTTTGTGACCTTGCCGCCTTCTCTGCTGGATTCTTCTTGAGGCACCCCTACAAGGACGTCGATCTTGGAGAGAGATTTAAGGGATTCGAGGAGTTCTTTGGTCCTGTCCTTCGCTACCGTTACGTTGACATTTCCACCGATCATCTCACCATCACGCCCTAAAGCCTGTCGATTATACGACTTAATATTTCTTCAAGCTTCTGGGATTGCTCGTTGGTACCAATTGATTGATTCAAGATAGACGGTTCGTCAGATGCTCCACTCTTTGGGTCACTGCACAAAACAGATCTTGGCGGGAATAGTTTATTTTCAATACCTTCGACGATAGCTAGACATCGACTCAATGTCGTGTATGTGCCAATTAATACCATGCTGATAGAGGGTTCTTCTTCTTTAACTGTAGAACAACAATTCTTGATTTCTATATCATTCATTACCACACCATCATGCCTCCTTTGCCCATCAGCTTGCCAATCGTTGCCAGCTGTTGCCCATAGATCGTAAGTTTCCACGCTGCCCAACCATCCAAATCGTTTGCTATAGCGCTGTAATCCGTGCTTACTGATACGTCTCCAACGGACTCTGAGGTAGTAAGTCCCTGCGCTTTTCCTGCTTCGAGGACTTGCGCAGCGGGTGACCCCGCACTTGCCATACCTTGCAACCAAAGCGTGGCAAAATGAGCTACAAAAAACCCCATGCATAAAGCCCACGCGCCATGATAACGTGCCTCCTGTATGCTAGCATTTGCTAGATTGATATACATTTGCAATATAACCGTAGGTACAAGGTGAAGTCCTTCAGTATCTGGCCCAAACTGAGGATACACAGAAAGAAAATCCTCCAAAGTATATGGGGGATTTTCTCCTGTTCTCAGATTTGATGCGTTGGTAATGATTCCGATTACATTTACATGTGTGTTTTCATTTAGAATTGGAAGTGTGTTAGCCATGATTCCACCTCCTCGTATCACTTAATTTCGGTAATCGTTTCACTCTTGACTTTATTTCCCTTGGTCGTCGCTCCAAGTTCAGCGGATTTCTCATCAGCCTTACTCTGAATAATCTCGATATCTTCGTCCGCTCTGGCCCATTCAAACATCGGATCGGTTTCCACCCAATCCGGTAAATCGACAAAGGCCAAAGGAATGGTCGTAGCATTTTCAGCTACGACCATCATTCCATCTTTTAGTTCACGCCGCGAAAACTCGAATGCTTTCTTTGCAAATACTCGCATAGTATTTCCTCCTTAAATTATATCTTCTTATTCTATGCAGCTTAAATTCCGTCGCCGTAACGAGGCGGTTGGAATGCCAAAAACTTGACTACGCCCATTTGCGCAGCATAGGCCGTTAGGTATGCTACGTCTTGAACACTTGGCTGTGTCATGATTCGAGAAAGTGGAACGGTCAAGTCAAAATACAACCTATCTTCGTCGTTGACATACGCGGCCATGCGATCAGTTCCACCTGCTCCCGCACCAATACACCACCGACTAGGCATGATAACTAAATCCACACCCTGATTCTTACCGATGTTGTTTTCGAGCAAGAATTGAAGAATAGACATGTTACCAGCTAAAGAGATCTTAGTTGCCACCAAATAAGCATATTGCGAAGGTGGGATAAGGATATGGTTCGGCATACCGCTCAAATCATAGTTACTAGCCGCCCAACCCGCAACCATCAGCTGATTAATATCATTCAGTATCTCATCCGGAGTTTTGGTGTTCCACTTTGTGAACGTACTCGCGCCAACAGCCACACTTGCAGCGATGACGTTTGGATCGTTAACGAGTCCTGTGGTCCCAGCTTCGGGAAAACCAAGGTATACGTTTTGGTCAATGGTTTTGTTATAGTTTAGACGAAGACCCTTGTCCAGGATATCGTCTAAGCTACGGCCGATGTTCTGAAGCTTGGCTTGATCTACGAAGGGTATTTTGAGGATGTTTGCCCATGTGAACACTTTGAAAAGATCCTTACCGATATCAGCTTGCATAACGGGAATTGCGGTTGATTCTCCGCTAATGATTCCATTCTGGTTTGGTCCTGCTGTAGCATAGCTGACGTTCATGGTGCTGGTGAATTCTACCCATCCGCCACCAGTCTTAGCCACGATGTCACGCGCCCAGGTGACACTTGTTAATGGTTCGCGGACCTTAGGATCTCTTTTTTCAAGTTCCCCAACTAAAAAGGCCATGCCTCCTGCCGTAGCTGAGTCCATAGCCATCATCGAGAATCTTCCGCCGCTTGCAACCATTGAGTCAATTGTTTTTACGTCCCTGATTGGGTAAGTTTGTACTCCGCTCATTTTATTTCACCCTTTCTATGCTTTATTACGATTTTTGATGCACAACTCCGTTACACCGTTGGCATCTTTAAGGCCTGTTGCCCATTCGCAGTTAGTGAGTGCAATAGTATTAGCGCCATCTGCTGCCGCTTCAAGCCCCCCGACAATACCGGCTGGTATCGCTCCGTTTGCAGTTATACGTACATAAACCGCTCCGCCAGCTATTGGGGTACCAACATTACACACAACGGAAATGTTACCACGTTGGAGAACATCGCAAGGAGTCCCAGGCTCATAAACCCCACCAGTGGCAGCATAGGTAGATGCCTGTTTGGCCTCTCTGATCGCAATACCTGCAAATAGCGCGAACGTACCTGCTGCGCCAAATTTACTGTAGGTGTTATCCGTGTTAAGCACAACCGGATCACCGAAGGATGGACCGACCGTATCGGTTTTCTTTACCATGCGATTCATAATAATACAGTCACCATTACGGGCAAAACTCCCGGGATATCCGTAATTCATTGAAATTCCAATTGTTCCAATAGGCATGATTATTTCGCCTCCTTGTAGTGTGGGTTATGTTTCTTGGCAATGTCTCTACCAAGCTGTGCAGGATCTTCCTGCACAGCTTTTTGATCCTGAGCCTTTGAGGCAGCTGCCTGTTGTGCCGCAAGGATATCCGCATAGCCGTTAGCAGGTACCCTTGATGTTCCGAGTTGGTCACGGAAGGTTTTGGCTAGTGCATCGGAAGCCATTTTGCGCTCCTTAGGATCTTTGATATTGGCGATCACTGGCTTGATCGCCCTAATAGCTGAGAGAATAGAATTGCGATCCGCTCCTGGAATAGGATTCGTTGGTAGATCGCCTCCAGAGGCAACAGGAGCTTCATCTTCCATCTGTTCCGCTGGGATTGTAACCGAATTTTCTTCTTCTCCTGGTTCTTGGGTTCCAGCTCCCAATTCGACGGTTAACTCATCAAGCGCATCCGGTGGAGGAGTTGCTTCGGCTCGTTCGGCCTCTGCTAGCTTGGCCACGATCGCTGTTAGTGCGTCAATTTTCTGAGCCAATTCAGCAACGGCAGGGTCTACAGCAGGTTCATCGTTAACCTGAGGTGGAGTAACTGTGGCAGTGGCGGGTGCTGGGGCCACTATAGAATCCTCCGATTTAGGTGCCATCTTGGCCGCTTCAGCTAATTCCTCTGGCTCAGCGTCTTTGGCAAATGCAGAAAGCATTTTACCCCATATTGTGCTAGGATCTACTTTCATGGTTTTTTTTCTCCTTTCGATTGGTTTTTGATGTTCAATTGGTTTTTCATCTCTTATAGCTACGCGATTGCCTGCACGGCCAGCGCTTACAACCGCTACGTGATTGCCTCGGATTTTAACTTGTTGATATTTTCCATCCCCAAGTGGTTCATAATCGACCTCATACCCACACGATACTTCTCGCTTGCCACTTTCGATCTCCGATATGAGGGTTGGATCTTTGATGATCAGATCAGCTAGAAGACAGTCAGATTCAGCCCCGGTGCCTTGCCTAACGTTGCTCACCTGTCCTTTTTCATGGGATGAATAGTTATCAGGCCTTACTTCTGAGCTTGGATGATTGTCTGTTACGGACTTTCCCTCAAAAGATGCCATGGCGGCCGGGGCAAATACTTCTTCAGGGCTCTTATAAACCTTCACTATCATGTCGAACATATCGTTGAGTTTTAATTCTTGTCCCAAATAGTCGTACCAACCAGTACGCGTAATGGGGACATTGTGACAGATAAGGAAACCCTCGGGGGTCTTGGTTTGATTTGGAGAGAATCTACTTCCGTAATATGCTTTCGTTTTCACCACCACCTTTCAATGGAAATAAGAAAAACACCTCGTTTGAGATGTTTCTAGTATTACGCCGCTTGTTCAAATTGACTTCTGGTCATCATGGTTATCGCCCCGTTCCTGAACACCTTCGCGGGCCATTTTACATAATCAAGATTAACAACCGGCTCGGGATAACATCGGCAATTATATATGTTTCCGGCATGATAGGGTGCTGGAGGATTTTTCAGGCCATCTAACCTCTCTGGTGATGGAGGATCTGTCCATCTAACTAGGACTCCATCCATAAGTCTATGGCTATCCCGAACGCGCCCATCTTCACTGCTTCTCCATCGGTACCAATCTAGCCCAATGCTTTCACATCTTGCCTGCGTTAGTGCAGTGGAGGTTTTACTAACTTCAGTTCGTGCAATCAGCTTGGCTTTATTTTTTGTTACGTCAGGAAATCGCAGGATTAAGTCTTCCGCAATCGCCGCAGATCTACGCCCTTTTATCGTTTCATCACTAATATAATCCGTCATCTGTTTTGCGATATCCAATGGAAACGACTTAATTATTTCAGCATTTCTCTGAATCTGGAAGGCAACTGATCCACCAACGGGGCCTTCTAGTTCTCTTCTTAGGGCTTCATAAATCAACCGACTATTGGAATTTTCTCTTGCCGCCATCCTCCATGTCTGCTTCCCGGCGGAAAAGATGCCAGCAACCATCTTCTCCGCCGTTGCATCAGCATACCGATGAAAGACCATGTTTTTGAGTAAGGACTTTACCGTGGCAAGAATATCGAATGGATCCGCCATCCCATCGATCGATTCATGCATATGATTGCCGATTTCACTCAAGGCTTTTTGGAATTGAAGTTCAAGACGGCGTTTTGGCTCCCATAGTTTGTCATCCATTAGGTTTCACTCCAAAACAAAAGCACCTACCCATTTTCCTGAGCAAGTGCTTTCTAATCTTCACGATGGTGAGGGCAATTTAAGCATATTTCTCTATATCTCTCAATTTCAGACTCATTGTCTGATAAATACCTTTTAGGGGCAAGACCTTCAGCAGTCATTGAAATCTCATAACATTCATACTCCTCAATTTGCCTTTGCCTCAAGGGGCAATCAATCATCAACATGCTTCCTCACCACCTCTAAAGTATTCTTCGCATTTTCATCGAATTCTCGACTTTTGAACGACGTCTTAATTTGATTATTTTCTACGTCAACAAAGGTTGGTCCGTCTCTAGAATAAAAATTCTCAAACTTACCCTTCCATTTCGTAAGTGATATCTTTGCCTTCTTAACAAAGCTGATTGCCTCTTGTTTTGTAACCTCATGTTTTCTTTCTTTATTTGATAAACCAAGACCTCAATAAACTTCTTTACCTCGTTTATACGCTTCTTTTGCTTCATTAAGACTCATTTCGTTTGCACCGCCACGATAGTCGGGTTCGTTTCTCTGCAAATCATCGTCCTCCCAACCACATATCGGACAAATTTCATAAAAATCGGGTTCGGTAATAGTATCTTGACCACAACAAGCACATTTATATTTACCTGCCATAATATCACCCCCCTCATTTTATGTAAGACTTAAATTTAACACGTATTCCCATAAAATACAATATCATTTATTTCGTTCTTTCTGACTAATAAAATATTTCATGCCACTTTTCGGCTTAAACATAGTGGCAATCCCTAACCCAGGCTTACCTTTTACAAAATCGTTATTCTTCTTGTCGTATCGTATTACCTGCCCATTGGAATTTGTATATCCTTCAATGTCACTGCCAACTGGTCTCTGAACCAAATCTAAGGCTCGCTGTTCATATTCTTTATCCGTTAAATCAGGGTATTCCTTACCATGTGATTTAATGTGTACCTTAAGATTATGCTCACTAAATCCTTTGCTGAACGTATTAGCCCCTCGTGCACTTACCTTCTCAGTTTCTCCGGCCTTACTCCCAAATTGTCCATTCTCACTTCTTGGATGCTTCGACTCTTCAAAGTCGCCGTCAGCTGTCGGTACCCCAACTGACGGCTTACTAAAATTTAGCGCATTAGGTATGCTCGACATATCCTTACCAAATATTTGCGGTCCATCTTTTGGGATGGCTTCAGCATGATTAGCCATGGATAGATTTGCATTAGGATCTAAGGAAAAACTAGGCATATCACCAAGACCTTCACCTGGTAAATTTGCAGTATCATCAGCTTTCAGAATATCATCATCCGTGATATTCGACCAAAGGCCCGTAATATCAGACATCTGGCGAAGTTCAGTCAATGATATCTTCTGTGAAACAAGACCAGAATTAAACGCTGCCACTACGGTTGTAGTTGTCTTACTGGCAATCTCCGCTTTTTCAGTCTCGGTGGACCTCTTAACAGGATTAAATTTATAATCCAAATCCTGAGGAATTAAGCCAAATTCTGATAAGCACAAGATCGGCAATAGCTTGTCAATAACTGGTCTCAGGTAGGCTTCTTGTTTTTCCTCGATGGTGTCGTAGTAATTCTGCAGATCACTCTCGCCGGTTGCATTCATTCCTGCCGGGCTTCTGCCAAATAACTTAGTGACGGGCATTTCTGCCGCTCCTGCGACATCCATCATGATGTTCTCGTAGACATTGGATAGACCACCAAAGCTATACTGTTTGGTGTCGAAATCATCTTCTTTGTCGAGAACATACATACTAAAATTATTCATTAACCAATTCTGTGATTGGAT
>DATMYU010000170.1:0-8608 GCA_035560775.1 Desulfosporosinus sp. | reverse complement strand
GTGATATATAGAAGGGTTAACTGTAACTTTCCGAAGCTTGCCAGCAATTTTGGCTATGACATTAATGCTTTTCAAACCTTTGTTTGGTACAGCGTAATAATTCAAGATATCTGTCGTCTTCAGGGTATAATCACTGTCTACGAACAAAAAAACCATCAAAATAACTGTCAGTCAAAATTTCCCTTGTATATTATGATACCTTTTTGCTCAAGTTTGGGTATAATGGTGGGTAGAGTTTATACACGGAAGGGACGATTGATCTTGACATTACATATTCATTTTGTTGGAATAAAAGGTACTGGCATGAGCGCTTTAGCTCAAATTAGCGCTCAAATTGAAGACGCAAGCATTACGGGCTCTGATGTAGAAGAGAGCTTCTATACTGACAGCGTCCTGAAACGTGCCCAAATTCCCGTATTGGGTTTTTCCCCTACCAACGTAGTAAACGCAGATCTGGTAGTCACCTCTGCCGCCTATACAAATCAGCATCCAGAAATCGCCAGAGCTTTGGAACTAAACATCCCAGTATTAACTTACCCGCAATATCTTGGACGCTTGCTTTCCAAAAAACGTGGAATTTCCGTATCCGGGACTCATGGCAAAACCTCGACGACCGCCATGATCGGCCTCGTTATGCTCCAAGCCGGATTAGACCCAACCATCGTTGTCGGAAGCGATGTTCCTAGCATTGGTGGGAATGCACATTCTGGAAAAGGCGAATTTTTCTTAGCTGAGTCTTGTGAATATCGACGCCATTTCCTTAACTATTCTCCTGAACACCTAATTATTACCAATATAGAATTTGACCACCCCGATTATTTCCATGACCTAGAGGATGTTATTTCAGCATTTGCTGAACTAGCAAAAAAGGTACCTGCGCTCGGGCATATTTACGTTTGGGCCGAAGACCCAAACCGGGAATCCATTATTGGAGATGCGCCAATTACGACTTTCGGTCTCTCCGAATCTGCGGATGTTCGTGCCACGGAAATTCTATTCAAAGACGAAAGAAGTTCTATGAAAATTCTGCTTAAAGGGCAATATGTCGGGGATCTAGATCTGCATGTCGCAGGAAGACATAATATCATCAATGCCTTAGCAACGATTGCCTTATGCCATGAGATCGGTATCCCCATTGAACAAATTTTAGCTAGTCTGAGCCTGTTCGATGGGACAAAACGCCGCTTTGAACATGTTGGCAGTAACAAGAATGGTGCCTTGATCGTCGATGATTATGCACACCACCCGACGGAAATCCGTACTACTTTGGAAGGTGCCCGACTCTCCTTCCCGGATCGTCGCATCCGCGCCATTTTCCAGCCTCATACCTTTAGCCGTACAGAAAAACTCTTACTGGAATTCTCGCAAGCTTTTCAAGGAGCTGATGAAGTTGTGGTCGCTGACGTTTTTTCTTCGGCCCGTGAACAGGGGCATCACACCGTTTCTGCTGTGACTTTAGCCACGTTGATCCAGCAGGAAGGGGTTCAAGCCCGCTACATTGGAACCTTGGATGAAATTATGGTTTATCTTGCCGAAACAATCGCCCCCCAAGATCTCGTCCTTACTTTAGGCGCAGGGGATATTTATAAGGTTGGTTTAGGCATCGTCAGTTAATTAGGGCCTAGGTCCTGGGTATACAAAGGGTTAGCCATTTTTACAATGGCTAACCCTTTTGCTTTTCGTAATAACCAAAGCTCAACTCTAGTTTTTCTGAATTTGCTGCTCTAACTCTTTATTTCCTTTATCTCTATCTTTTTGCTTCACTATATAACGCATAACCGCTGTATTTGTTCTAGTATTTCATTCCAGCTTTGACAACGTGTTATGCCCGTTGAAAGGTCCCCTTGATTATAAGTAGTATTCAGCAAAAATACTGGAATTCCGCTTTCTGCAATCACTTTGGCATTCACCTGATAATCCTCAATAAAAGCTTCGATCCCCCATTGCTTAACTAAATCTACTTTGCTCTTAAGTCCTGTAAAGAGAACGTGTTCGTAGGGAATTCCATGCCTAGTGAACCACCGCACAGTGACATCTTTTTCTTCGGGTGTTCGAGCCGTAATATATATTAATTCATGACCCTCCCTGATAAGGGTTTCGATTCCTGCCTTGGCACCACAAACAGGTTCGGCCATCATAAACAAACGCTCCACATTATCGACAAAGAAATTATTCATATCGTCCCACGGCACATCAAATACTAAATGCATGGCATAATCATCAATGACTGTGACGTTCTTTCCATAGTGCTGATTCAACTCGTCTAACCAAGCGGGATAACTATCTGAAACCACACCGTCAATATCTACTCCTATACGCACGTTAATCTAACCCCTTTAATTTAGGCAACTCCAGGCTGGGAGGAAAATTACGTTTATGTTCACTCTGGCGATGTAAGGTTTCAATGCGTTCTTGTACCGCCTGAGAGACCTTTTCACCTAGTAAGTAACGATCAATCTGGTCATAGGTAAGCCCCAGTTCAGCTTCGTCTGTCTGACCGGGCCAGAGCCCCGCAGTAGGTACACGGGTAGCAATTGCCATGGGAAGTCCCAACATCCTCGCCCAAACCCGGACTTCAGCTTTTGTGAGCGAACTAATTGGTAAGAGATCCACACCACCGTCGCCATATTTCGTGAAATACCCCGTATAGCTCTCAGGAGCATTATCGGTCCCAACAACGAGGTAATTCAAAGCATTTGCCACTGCATACAGCGTGGACATACGCAAACGGGCCTTCAAATTTGCTTGGCTCATTTTTTCCTCTACTAAATCGCACCCATGACTTACCAGGCCCGTCTTTACTTGTTCAAAGATCTGCGTATGAACATCACTCAGGTTCACTTCTAAAGGCCTTAAGTCAAAGCCCTCTGCAACCCAAATTGCATCCTCAGTGTCTTCAGGATCAGAATGACTCGGCATAGTCACCACGATACAATTATTAGGAAATGCCCGTACACAAAGCCCAGCGACCACTGAAGAGTCAACCCCCCCAGACATCCCCAACACTAATCCCTTCGCGTTGGCTTCTGAAACCTTTTCACGTAGCCATTCCACCGTTTTATTGATACGTTCGCTTAATTCCCTATCTGTCCACATCGTGCATTACCCCTCATCATGGTTATTTACTTTAATATCTTCATTGATCGTTAGGAGTAATTGGTTTTTTAAGTCAAAGAGATTCGTCGATAAGTCAACAATATAGCGATGTGGGTTCGTCAATCGTTTAACTTCATCCCACAAGGTCTCCAATTCGTTTCTAGCATAGGTCTGGATATCTTTGAGCTTTGGTAATTCATAAACCCGCTTCCCGCCTCTAAACACTGGAACTAAAAGTTCCCTAGTCCGAAAATTCATTAACATTTTCCTTTTCCACGTCTGAATAGGGTCAAAGATCATAAGCGGCTTCCCTGTTGTAAAAACTTCATCTTCCAGTGCGATAACATCGGCCATTGCTTTTCCAGCTTGATCGTAGAAGCGAACAACTTTTTTAATTCCCGGGTTTGTGATCTTAGTTATGTTTTCAGAAACTTTTAAACAAGGATGAAAAACACCTGATTCTCCCTCAGCAACCAACTTGTAAACGCCCCCTAAAGAAGGGCTATCTTTAGATGTAATGAGATGAGTCCCGACGCCCCAGGCATCAATCGGCGCCCCCTGGGCCAGAATAGCAAAGATGGTATTTTCGTCTAAATCATTGGACGCTACGATGATGGTATCCTTAAGCCCTGCTCCATCAAGCATGCGACGGGCTTCCTTCGATAAATAAGTTAAATCCCCGCTATCCAAACGTATTCCTTGAAAATGATGACCTTCTGCTTCCAGTTCAAGCCCGACCTTAATAGCATTTGGGACCCCAGATTTAAGAACATTATAAGTATCTACAAGCAGTATGCAAGCATCTGGAAAAGTACGTGCATACGCGCGAAACGCCTCCAATTCCGAGGGAAAACACTGGATCCAGCTATGTGCCTGTGTTCCGGAAACTGGGATATCGTATCGTTTTCCTGCCAGGACATTCGACGTAGATTGGCACCCTCCGATAAAGGCTGACCTTGCTCCCAGAACCCCAGCATCGGGCCCCTGAGCTCTCCGTAGGCCAAACTCCATAACTTGGCCCCCGTTCGCAGCAGCCATGACTCGTGAAGCCTTTGTTGCAATCAAGGTCTCAAAGTTAATCAAATTCAGAATCGCTGTCTCAACGAGCTGTGTTTCAAAAATGCGTCCTTTTATTCGCAGCAGTGGTTCATACGGAAAAACTGCAGTCCCTTCCGGGACCGCGTCGATGTCTCCATGGAAGTGAAAGTTACGCAGTTCCTCAATAAAATCGTCATCAAAGAGATTTAAGCTTCTTAAATACGCTAAATCCTCTTCCGAAAAATTGAGGTTTTCAATGTATTCCACGACTTGTTCTAGTCCTGCTGCCAAGGCATACCCGCCTTCATAAGGAAGCGTGCGAAAGAAAACGTCGAATACCGCTTCCTTGTTTCGACATCCGTTGACTAAGTACCCCTGCATCATCGTAAATTGATAAAGGTCTGTTAGCATTGTTAGATTTTCCATTGACAAAATCCTTCCTTTACACTTTCACTCCAAGGTTCAGTCAAGATGATCTTTGTATATAACCAAATAACTTTTATAAAACATGCGTTGAGAATTTCGACCTTTCAGTCGTTATTTCCTGCTTTAAGTCCAAAATAATAACCTAAAGAGGTTCCTTTAGGTTATTATTTTCAATTATGTCGCATTTTCACACAGTCTCCTCCAGTTATCCACAGGCAGCTTTTAAGTTATACACCGTCTGTTCGTAGCTTATCCAGGGGAAATCCAATATATTAAAATTTTATCCACAAAGTTATGCACACTATGCACAGCTTTTTCCACGTATCACACAAGTCCTGCTAAGACATCACGACTCACTCGGATTGCCTCAGCAACGGTTTCCGGTGAAGGACCTCCCGTGATCTTTCGAGCACGAACGCAGTGCTCGATCCCGATGGTTTCAAACAGATCCTCTTCAAAAATTGGGGAAAGCTCCTGATATTCGCTTAGATTTAACTCTTCCAGCCCCACGCCTTTTTTGCTGCAGTGTAAAACAATCCGTCCGACTAATTCATGCGCATCTCTGAAAGGTACCCCTTTCTTCGCCATGTAATCTGCAAGATCGGTTGCATTGGTAAATCCGCCTTTTGCACCCCAGGACATCGTATCGCGGTGAACCTGCATTGTTCTTAGCATTGGTTCTACCACTAACAAGCATTTTTGAATCGTATCCACAGCATCAAAGATCTGCTCTTTATCCTCTTGCATATCTTTATTATAAGCAAGCGGAAGCCCTTTCATAGCGGTTAAGAGGGCCATCAGATCACCATAAACGCGCCCAGTTTTTCCCCTCACCAATTCTGCAACATCGGGATTTTTCTTTTGGGGCATGATGCTCGACCCCGTGGAATAACCATCATCCATCGAGATAAAGTGAAACTCCCCGCTGGACCACAAAACAAGTTCCTCACACATTCGGCTCAGGTGCATCATAAGGATGGACGCTGCTGCTAGAAACTCCAGGGCAAAATCCCGATCGCTCACCCCATCTAAGCTGTTTAAGGTGACTCCATCAAAGCCCAGCTCTAGGGCCACTTTTTCCCGATCAAGGGGGAACGTTGTTCCAGCCATAGCCCCTGAACCGAGTGGAGATATATTTAATCGTTTTCGTGTGTCATTGAGCCGACCGAGGTCACGTAAAAACATCTGTACATAAGCCATCAAGTGATGGGCTAACGTAATGGGCTGCGCCTTTTGCAGATGGGTATATCCTGGCATCCAAGTTTCAAGATGGTCTCCCGCCATATGGAGAAGCGTTTGGAGCAAATGCTCCACTAAATTCTTGGTATGGTCAATCTCTTCCCTTAAATAAAGCTTTAGATCCAAGGCAACTTGGTCATTCCGGCTGCGTCCGGTATGTATCTTTTTTCCCACTGGCCCGATTCGCTCAGTTAAAATCTTTTCGACATTCATATGAATATCTTCTGCACCAATCTCGAATTCCACGTTTCCGGCCTGAATATCTTCGAGGATCTCAGTTAGTCCCTTAATCAACTGGTTTGCTTCTTCTTCAGAGATAACTCCAACACTGCCGAGCATTCTCGCATGCGCAATACTTCCTAGAATATCTTGTTTATATAGGCGTTGGTCGAAGCGTATTGAGGAATGAAAATCTTCAACCAATGCGTCCGTAGTCTTTTCGAAACGTCCGCCCCAGAGCTTCAATCTGCATCTTCCTTTCAACTAGAACCTATAAAGATTAGCGCCGGTCTTCCGGCGCTAATCTTCGTTCTTATTTACGCAACCCTGATTCTTTCTCCATTAAAGCCCTTACTTTTAACGGCAATCCAAAGAGGTTAATAAAGCCTTCAGCATCCTTTTGATTATATACACCATCCTCACCAAATGTTGCAAATGCTTCATTGTAGAGAGAATATGGAGATTTTACACCCGCTGATGTACAATTTCCTTTGTAGAGTTTCACTCGTACCGTTCCTGTGACGTTTTTCTGGGTCACATCGACAAAGGCATCTAAGGCTTCGCGAAGCGGAGAATACCATACTCCATCATAAACAATCTCGGCATACTTTAAAGCTAATTGTTCTTTGTAATGGAGTGTAAGACGATCAAGGGTGAGATGTTCCAATGCCTGATGTGCCATATAAAGGATCGTTCCACCCGGTGTCTCATAGACACCGCGTGATTTCATTCCAACGAGTCGGTTTTCAACCATATCGACAATTCCGACTCCGTTTTTTCCGCCCAATTCATTAAGGGTTTCTAATAAAGCCACCGGAGCGATTTTCTGGCCATCTAACGTAGTAGGAACGCCTTGTTCAAACCCAAGTTCAAGGTATGTCGCCTCATCAGGCGCATCCTCCGGGGAAACACCCAGCAAATAAAGGTCTCGCTTGGGTTCGTTCCACGGATCTTCCAGATCTCCACCCTCATGGCTTAAGTGCCAAAGATTGCGATCCATACTATACGGACGATCCTTGGTTACTGGGACAGGAATTCCACGTGCTTGGGCATAGTCGATACAATCTTCTCGAGACTTGAGATTCCAAATCCGCCAAGGCGCAATGATCTCTAAATCTGGATTAAGTGCTTTAACGCTCAGTTCGAATCGAACTTGGTCATTTCCTTTGCCTGTTGCGCCATGAGCAATCGCAACGGCACCTTCCTTCTCGGCGATTTCCACTAAACGACGAGCAATCAGAGGACGAGCAAATGAGGTCCCTAAAAGATACTCTCCTTCATAAACGGCTCCTGCCTTTAATGTAGGAAAGATAAACTCCGTGAGAAATTCTTCTCTCAGATCTTCAATATACAGTTTGCTGGCACCACTTTTGATCGCCTTTTCTTGAAGAGGCGCCAATTCTTCTCCCTGTCCAAGGTCTGCCGCCATAGCAATGACTTCATACCCGTAAGTTTCTTTCAGCCAAGGGATGATAATGGAAGTATCCAACCCACCGGAATATGCTAAAACAACTTTTTTCATGTCTGATCTCCCTTTTTTCCTCGAAATAATGTCATCGTGTTAATCTATTGATTATAATATACAATTCCACCAAAAACTATTTTGTTTTAACCAATAACCAATGCCATAATCGCTTTTTGAGCGTGCAGACGGTTTTCTGCTTCGTCAAAGACGACAGACTGAGTTCCTTCAATTACATCATCTGTAATTTCCTCACCACGATGAGCCGGAAGGCAATGCAGAACAATGGCGGATGGGTCTGCTTGGTTCATCACGTTCGAATTGATCTGATATCCTTCAAAAGCCGCCTTACGCACTTTCGCTTCTTCTTCTTGACCCATACTGGCCCAAACGTCCGTATACAGCACATTAGCACCTTTTGCAGCCTCTAAGGGATCATCGATCACTTCCACACACCCACCGTTCTCTTTGGCATCCGCCTGGGCCATGGCAACAACCAATGGATCTGGTTTATATCCTGGAGGAGAAGCGATAACGACATGCAATCCCATTTTCGCTCCACCAAACATGAGTGAATGAGCCATGTTGTTCCCATCTCCAATATAGGCCAGCTTCAAGCCAGCTAAGCGGCCTTTATGCTCCTTGATCGTCATCAGATCTGCCAGAACCTGACAAGGATGAAGAAGGTCAGTAAGTCCATTAATAATTGGTATCGTGGCAAACTTTGCTAAATCTAAGACTTCTTGATGACTAAAGGTCCGAATCATGATTCCGTCGACCATCCGAGAAAGAACACGCGCCGTATCAGCGATCGTTTCGCCTCTTCCCAATTGGATATCCCGTCCGCTAAGAAAGAGGGCATGCCCCCCGAGTTGATACATCCCTACTTCGAAAGAAACTCGGGTCCGTGTCGAAGACTTCGTGAAAATCATTCCCAAGGTCTTGCCTTGAAGAATTGTATGAGGCCTTCCAGCTTTTTGCTCCGCTTTGAGTTCTCTAGCTACATCTAAAACGCAACTTAATTCATCTTGAGAAAAATCATGAAGCGATATAAAGTCCCGTCCCTTAAATATAGATCGATCCATTGTTTTCATATATCATCCACCCCTTCATTGTGTATTATTATAC
>DATMYU010000169.1:0-5021 GCA_035560775.1 Desulfosporosinus sp. | reverse complement strand
TTCCTGAACTATATCCATATCATGATTCTAGTTCTAATTTTAGCGTTAGTATTGATGAGAACAAATTCATGGTATTCAAGGCCAATGATAAAGCCAAAGGGCTAATAGAATCAATTTTAATAGATGCTAGGTAAGCGGCTTAGCTCTACTTTACAAAGCACCATTTGTTAATTATTGTCTTAGCGTGGGTTTTACTTATTATGTCGGCTCTACCCCTAATAGAGATGTTTAAGACACTCTGCCAATATGAATGCCCATCAATATCAAGTGACAACCCCCTTGTCAAATGACAGGGGGGCGCTTTGCGTAACCGCGATTACCCTTTTATTATTTTAGAACAAAGAGCACAGTAGTAGCTGCCCCTTTGTTCACAAACCCGCGATGTCGATTAACGTACGATTTCATGAAAGGTCGAAGCAATCTGCGTTCATTACCTTATTCCAACCCGACACAAAGTCATGTACGAACTTATTCTGAGCGTCGTCACATGCATAGACTTCCGCGATGGCCCGGAGTTGGGAATTTGAACCGAAGATGAGATCTACACGGGTGCCGGTCCATTTGAGTTCGCCCGTCGCGCGATCACGACCCTCGAACACGTTTTCAGCGTCAGATGTCGCCTTCCACGTTGTGCTCATGTCGAGCAGGTTCACGAAGAAGTCATTGGTAAGCGTCTCTGGTTTCTTGGTGAAGACGCCGTGCTCAGACTGTCCGTAATTGGCATTCAAGACGCGCATGCCACCAACCAGAACCGTCATTTCCGGAGCGGTTAAGGTCAACAGTTGGGCACGATCAAGCAAAAGTGCTTCTGCTGATACGGAAAATTTGGTTTTTAAATAGTTGCGGAATCCATCTGCAGCCGGTTCGAGCACCGAGAATGAGCTAATGTCGGTCTGCTCCTGCAAGGCATCTGTGCGTCCCGGCTTAAAAGGAACAGACACACTGTGACCGGCATTCTTCGCCGCTTGCTCGATACCTGCACATCCGCCAAGGACGATTAAGTCGGCAAGCGTTACCCTCTTTTGCCCTGACTGTGCACCGTTAAACTCTGTTTGAATTTTCTCAAGGACCGAAAGCACTGTTTTCAGCTGACTTGGCTGATTGACTTCCCAATCCTTCTGCGGTGCGAGACGGATGCGAGCCCCGTTTGCTCCGCCACGCTTATCGGAACCGCGGAACGTGGAGGCCGATGCCCAGGCTGTCGAGACAAGCTGAGAGACGGATAGGCCAGAGGCCATGATTTTCCCCTTGAGATCCTCGATATCCTGGTCGTTAATCACTTCATAATCAATTGTGGGTACCGGGTCCTGCCAGATTAGTTCCTCCGCAGGAACCTCAGGACCGAGATAGCGCGAACGGGGACCCATATCGCGGTGGGTCAGTTTGAACCAGGCACGGGCGAAGGCATCCGCGAATTCCTCGGGGTTTTGCTGGTAGTGCCGAGCGATCGGTTCGTAGATAGGGTCGTAGCGAAGGGAGAGATCCGCCGTGGTCATCATCAACCCGCGTTTCTTCGTCGGATCGTGCGCGTCAACCACCATGTCCTCTTCGGCCACGTTCTTGGCCAGCCACTGTTGCGCGCCGGCCCGGCTCTTGACCAGATCCCACTCGTATTTAAACAGAACGTTCAGAAAGCCCATGTCCCATTTAGTCGGGTTCGGCTTCCAGGCACCCTCGAGACCGCTGCCAATCGTATCGCCGCCTTTGCCACTCCGAAAACTGCTCTTCCAGCCAAGCCCCTGCTCTTCGATACCTGCGGCTTCAGGTTCAGGACCGACATGGGATGCAGGACCTGAACCGTGACATTTTCCGAAGGTGTGCCCGCCGGCGACGAGCGCGACGGTCTCTTCATCGTTCATGCCCATACGCGCGAAGGTCTCTCGAACGTCACGGCCAGAGGCGACCGGATCAGGATTGCCGTTCGGCCCTTCCGGATTCACGTAGATCAGGCCCATCTGTACGGCGGCGAGGGGATTCTCGAGATCCCGGTCGCCGGAGTAGCGCTTGTCCCCAAGCCACTCGGACTCAGAGCCCCAATAAATGTCCTCTTCCGGCTCCCAGACGTCTGCGCGTCCGCCGACGAAGCCGAAGGTTTTAAGTCCCATTGACTCGAGAGCACAAGTGCCGGCGAGAATCATCAGGTCGGCCCAGGAAATTTTCCGGCCGTATTTCTGCTTGATAGGCCAGAGCAGACGACGCGCCTTGTCGAGGTTCACGTTGTCGGGCCAGCTGTTGAGGGGCGCAAAGCGTTGAGTGCCAGATCCCGCGCCGCCGCGGCCGTCGCTTATGCGGTACGTACCTGCGCTGTGCCATGCCATCCGGATGAAGAGTGGCCCGTAGTGACCGTAATCGGCAGGCCACCAATCCTGCGATTTGGTCATTAACGCATACAGGTCCTTCTTCAGGGCTTCTAGGTCGAGTTTCTTGAACTCTTCAGCGTAATTGAACTCAGCGCCCATCGGATTACCCAAGATAGAGTTCTGGTGAAGAATCTTGAGGTTCAACTGGTTCGGCCACCAATCCCTATTCGAAGTACCACTAGCTGTAGTGGAATTATTAGTTCTGCCCGTTACTGGACATTTGTCTTCTTCATGCATAAAGTTACCTCCCTTACAAGATAAATAGGCTCTCGGCATTCACCGAGGCAGTTGGTACAAGGGTTTCCTTGATCCAACCTTATAGCATTCCTCCCCCATTTAGTGGGAGGAATTTTGCTTTTTGCCGAGACTAATTGGAAATTATCGAATGACTAAATTGGGTGATTTGTTTGAAACCGGTCTTTATTTCTCATGAAATGCCATGAGTTAAGTCAATAAAACCAACACTGGGGAAACTAGTACTTCTCTTCCGTGTGAGGACTTCGAATCACCCAGATTATCCCACGCTAATATTTCTACATTTTTCACTCACATCCTTCCTTGAAGTAATAATGATCCAATAAAACACAAATAAGACCAGGCGTTTTAAGAGAAACGATCTGGCTCAATATATTCCCCCATATAATCCAAACTACAAAAAGACCATATACACTCTCAAACCGCTCATACCAAGGCTTTCACTCAAAGCACATATAGCACTACCACGCACTCCACGTGCCTTGAGGAGACAAAAAAGATGACGTACCCCTCTGATTATCCCCTTGGTGGAGTATGTTTCTGAATTCATCACCTGTTGCCAAATGGTATAGAGTACACAAATATTTGATTATTTATGAGTATCACCTACGCCTTATGATTTACTCGCTCTGGTGATAAGTAGTGTGAGCCACTCTCCATTGAAATAGAGAGCATCTTTAGGATTCTAGGCAACGAACCGAGATCCGTTAAACCTATACATCCAAGGACGGCCCAAACCCACTACTGGTCGATTTTGTGATTGCTCGCAAAACGTTTCCAGGTACTTTTTGGCAATATTTCTTGCCCCGTTAATGTCGGCGTTCATCACATTCCCGCACTCCTTACAGATATAAAGCCCACGGTATTTTCTGTTAGCTTTACGGGCATTGCCTTTCGTCGGCATTTCCTTGCACATTGAGCACGTCTGAGACGTATACTCTTCCGTCAAGCTCACGACGGTCATTCCAACGAGTGCCGCTTTATATCGCAACAGTTCCGCCATTTTCCGAAACGGCCACTTGTGAAACCTTTGGTTTGTTTTTACGCCAAAGTTTTTCGCTTCGCGGATACCCGTCAGATCGCCGATCAGAATCGTATCCACCCCATGCTCTTTTGCCATGTTGATCACTGCTCGCGACATTGTATGAAGTAAATGGTGAACTTGCTTTCTCCGTTTCTCATAGAGTGCCGTTACTCTCTTACTCTGCTTAGGGTATTGAACCCCCTTCGCCGACTGCTGAGCATCCGACAAACTATCGTAATAGCTGATCGTCTTATCAAAGTAACGGTTCATCGACAACAATTGCCGCCCCGAGTGAATAAAACTCGTGCCATCATACATGACCCCGCTTAAAAAGTTGTTAATCCCGAAATCAAGACTCATAAACTTCGCAGAAGGCGCATGGCTTTCAATATCTAAAACCTCAATGACAACAATGAGCTGATACTTCCCTTGTCCTAACGGTTTAAACTCTATTGTTTTAACCATTTCGCCTTTGAGTTGTAGATGGTTCGGTACATCTACGTAAAGGAACGTCTCCTCAAAGCCGAATGTTTCCTTTAAGTAACCGCGCAACTGTTTCGGTATAGCTAGCCTGACCTTATTCCCCGAGAGCACGGTAAACCCATCCTTGAGATACTTCACATTAAACGGCCCCTGCTTAAAGTTTGGCGGCTTTGGATTTTCTATACCACCGGTTTTTTTAAGCTTATAAAACGATTTCCAGGCACCATCTAACGTGTGCAACAATTCCTGCGCTGACTGAGACGGTAAGTTGTTATACCAGAACTGATCTTTGAGCCTCTTCTTTTGATCATACCAGTTTGGATAAGAAATTCCTGACTCTTTGCTCCAGATCTTACGTTCATAGTTCGCGACATTCCACAGTTTCCAAGCCGCATAAGCCAAGTGTCCAAGAACAAGGGCTACATCTCCCGTGGCGTTAATAACACATGATTTAGCCAGTTTCAATCCATGTCACCTCCTTTTCCCTGGCGTTCAATATAAGTCTTAATTGCTTCTTCAGATATAGAGCCAATCGTCTCCAAATAATAACTTGGGTTCCATAGATGTCCATTACAAAGTTTCTTCGTGATCTCGGGGAATTTCAAAAATAGCCTGCGTCCTGTGATGCCTTTCAGCATCTTGGCAATATAAGAGGGCGCAATCTTTGGATGAGCCGAGACAAAGACATGTACATGATCCTGTTCGCCCACTTCGCACGCCGCAATAACGAACTCCTTTTCTTGCGCAATGTCTTTGATCACGCCTTTGAGGTAGCTCTCGACCTCGGCTGTTAAGACTTTCCGTCGGTATTTTACCGACCATACAAGGTGATAGTTGACATTGTAGACACAAGTTCGTGCATGGATTAAATGTTCTTTCTTCATGCTCATAGTATAAAA
>DATMYU010000168.1:0-5242 GCA_035560775.1 Desulfosporosinus sp. | reverse complement strand
ACTCCTCATGCTCATGAATACTAGTAGGAAAATGCCAATATCAATGAGACCATCCCCAACGCTGAACACTTGTTTATCCCATCCCAAAATATCCAAATAAAAACGATCCGCTAAGAAGCTCATATGTGTAGTTGAAGTCATCAATCCATGAGTTCCTTGCCCCGCCATGAGAGCTTTACGGCCAGTCTCGGTAAGAAATGAGGGGTCAACCGGCATTACTCCTCCGTTTAAGGCGATTACGAGGGTGTTTAGAAAAATCCCCAAGGTAATAAAGCGCATCCCAGGCAGTGAGCTATTACGCAAAGTAAAAATTAACAATAAAAAATAGGACCCCGTATCCAGCACAGGACTAAACCAACTTGGGCCTATTCCAATTCCTCGAACAGCAGCCCAATAAACACCGCCCTGTATCAATAAGGCCAAAGGGACTAACCAAAACTCCCGCAGGCCAATCTGCCCCAGCTGACTCAGTTTACCTCTACATATGAGGCTTATAAATAACGCTAATATCAACGTTTCTATGAGCATAGCTTCACCTCTTTTACCGCTATGAAATTAATTATGTGCTGTGGAATTGGCAGCCCCAACCGTTCGTCCTACCAAATCACTCGTGACCACTTTGCAGAAAATCCCTACCAACTTCGGATCCAATTGTGATCCAGAAACGCTTTTGAGCTCCTCAAGGGCCTCGTCATGTGTCCTTCCTTTCCGGTAACTCCGATCCGAAGTAATCGCATCATAAGTGTCTGCCACAGCAATGATCCGTGATTCCAGCGGAATTTCTTCCCCTTTGATTCCATCAGGATATCCATTTCCATCATAACGCTCGTGGTGATGACGAACCACATCTCCTATATTATTTAAAAATTTTATGCCTTGGATAATTGTTTGCCCAATGACCGGATGACTGCGAACTGCTTCCCACTCAAACTCCTGCAGCTTCCCCTCTTTTTTCAAGATTATTTCACTCACTCCGATCTTTCCTACGTCATGCAACACGGCGGCGTATTTAAGGGATTGAATCCTATCTTCACTCATTTCCATTTCTTCAGCCACAGCTACTGCGAGTATACCAACTCTTTCAGAATGTCCACTAGTGTACGTGTCTTTAGCCTCAAGTGCCTGGACCAAGGCTTCCACTGTGCTGAGATAATTTTCTCGCATATCAACATAGAGCTGGAAAGCATGGCGAGAAGCTAGAAGGGGGATGAAGAGCAAGAAAAGTCCCAGAGGACCCCAATTTATATAGAGCAAAGCCAACAAAAAGCCGAGTGGAATGAGTGCAAGGGAGTTAGGCACGGACCAACGAAAATTACTGACCCATATTGACCTAGTTGATTTATTCAACAATGTTCCCAAAGCGATTGAGACGAAGGTAATATTCAAAATCATAAAAGCAATGGCTACTACCATATATAAAATAAGAGATTTAGGATTTATTCGAAACGAAGAAGCCTCAAAATAATTCAAGACCTCATGTGCTACCGCCAACGACAAGACATATTGGGACACATTAAACACTCGTTTATAAAAAGGTTCCTCTGAGGCGACCTTACCAAAAATTATCAGACCAGCCAAAGCACTGATCGTCAGTGTCACTCCCAAGGGAAACAAGACCAGTGCTGAAAGGAAAATAGGATAGCTAACGGTCACGTACCCTCCTTTCGGCAGGGCAACTGGTAAGGATTCGCTGGCAATCCCAAGAATGCCAAATACTAAAACATGAATGAGCAATAGTCTATTCCAATCGGTATGAAGAATATTCCATCCTAAAACTATCATAGCCGAGGCAGTTAGTAGTATGAGAAATAGTTTAAATCTCTTTGGTAAACTTTCCATTAGCCACCTCTTATAAGTATTGACCGACTACTTTACAATTAGAGTCTGTGCATTGCCCCACCGGCGAGAACGAGAGTAACGAGAACAGTCATTACTTTGAATAATTTGCTCATGCGGTAAACCTCCTTGATCTTTTTATCAAAGGGACAGTTTAACCGCTCCGCTCGTATTCCGCTTTCGCTGTTTTTTCCGCTTCGCTATGGAGGGAATTTAACAAAGGCTACTTCAAAATCTAGTTGTTAGGTAAGTCGGCCAAGGTTAGCAAATTAATCGTTTTTCAGAATCAGCCGTTTTTCTATTTATGGCATCAAGGGTTGCCTTAACGACAGCTTCCCGCTCATCGCTTTTGACCAAAGCACACCCAGCAAGGGATTGTTCACCCGCGGATGTGATCAAGGTTATAGCTACCAGGGCAACCTGTTGCTTGGCCAATGGTGTTATTCTAACATCCTCCGTGACAAATAGATATTTATCTATGGTGAGGGAAGAAAGCGCTTTAAGGGTAGCCTCAACGAACAGCCGCAAGTTATTCTGAGATGTGGACGGTCCTTGAGCGAGCCCTTCAATAATCTTATCTCCGGATAATAATTCGACCATAACTTCGGCCATTCCATTGACAGTTTTGAGAGTCACCCCGACCAATTTCAATCGCGTCGGCCCCACGGTAGCGAGGGTTGCTTCCTCATCATCTTCCACTTGGGCCACACTGATCTTCTTATGGTCAATTTGTAAATCGAATTGCGCTACCAAAATCGTTTCAATATCCCTAACAACCTGTTTTGGAGCTCGTCCAGGACCCGCCAGAATATGAACTTCCTCGATTTCGCCTTGACTATTAACATTAATCCGAGCAGCTATAACAGACTTAACTTGCTTTATTGCCTGCTCCCAGTCTTGAATTGAACTTGCCACATCTGACATAACGACACTCCTCGGTAATTCAAATACTATTATCACTATTCTTTAATCTTCAATAAAAGTATTTTCGACGCTCGACGCTGTATTCCTCCCTTACTTCTGGTAAAGGTGTCAAAACTTTCATCTTTTTCTCTACATTAATACAGGAGGGCGCAAAAACCTCATTATTTAGCATTCAATACACATTAGTTGAACCACCTTTTGCTCATAACTCAAGTTGACTCACTTAAGATTAAGTTTAAATCAATTCTGTGTATAGTTCTGAGATTAGGGCGATACTAATGGTGTGGTGTACGGTGAGTACGATAAATAACCTCTAGATTTTCTCAAAGGAGATGCTAACAAGAAATGAATAGTTAGCAATTAATTAATCTTTTTATCTGAACTTTGACAGATTCAAAATACTGAATCTACCTTTAAAAAACTAGCACCCATCAATTAATAAACCTCGTCCAATGAATTGAACGAGGTTTTGATTTTCCTCTAAGATCTTTACCCACCACAGATGCCTTTTAAAGCGGCGATTACGTCATTTGGCGAAGTGCCCGGAGCCGTCAATTCAATTAATGCAGTACGTTTGGCGTGCAGTGTTGCCCAGGCAGAAAAATAGCCAGGAACCTGGTTCAATCCACCACTACGACCAATTCCTAAACTCTTTTGAAAATAACTGCACAATTCGGGACTACCGTACGTGGTATGTTGCCAACCGTGAATGTCAATAACGTCCGTTGGCTGTATTCCGAGTACTAACGATTCTAGTGCCCTTGCTTCGGGAGATGAAAATGGTGCCAACGTCTTGTTCCTAGCATTAGACTGTCGCACCCAATAGTAGTCAAAATCTCTGTTAATATCTACACCCAGTGATATTTGGCAACGCCCTGGACCGTTATTTGTCCAACCATTGGCTAATCCATCTGGATTTGCACTACAAACCACAAACAAAGACGTAGTTTTTAGTTCCTCAGGATGGTTCGAAAAATAACTTACCGTTGCTTTTCCAATATCGACTAACACCTGCCCATCGCCCTTATAGGCATCTTCATACCCGTGAGTCTCAAACGTAACCAAAACTACCTTTTGAGGATTTGGCACCTCCATAGACGTTACATATAAAGGGCTTCCCTGCCCGCTAGTACCATATTGAGTGGTTTTGATCAAGGTCGGTTTAACCACTACATTGAGCGTGAGTATGATAGCTTTATTATATCCTTCGATACGTCCTTGGAATACGCTCGATCCAATATTACTCGTGTCAACTAGAGTTGTGTCCCAATTTACTAACTTGTCGATCTTACTACCATTATAAAGTGTAGCTATTACAGTTGACGGCAAAGCATAAGCTTGGTTCTGAGTAAATGTCTCCGTAATATCTGGCACAGAGTAAATACTATCTTCTTCCACCAACCCACTAACTAAATCACTGACACTGTTCAGTATTGTTTCAGGAACAACACTCGTTCCTCCAAAAGCTATTAAGCTAAGATTGGAGTTATCGGTAGGCAACCCACCCAGATAGTTTGCTACCGATGGCGGCAAGGTATCTTTACTGGGGTCTATTAGTACTATTGGATCTCCCGTTTTAGCAGCTAACACACTACCTGACAAGGCATCCGTAAAATCGAACCCTGTAGAGAGATAAATAAGTTTCGGATTAGGTGAGAATGTTGAAATAATGGAGGCATTAGTATCGAAACGATCCTCTCCTGCCAGACGATTGATCTCAGTATTAAGCGCCAAAGCTTGAATTTGAGCCTCGACAGACTCAGAGATTACGCCAGTTCCACCAACGATATACACTTGCGATGGCTGTTGCAATGTTACATAATCTTTAATTTTTTGTGATAAATAATCCTTGCCGACTAATAAGATAGGCCATCCTTTGCTACTTGCAACGCTCGAAATGCTCAATGCATCAGGGAAACCTTCTCCCGATGCAATTACCACTGGCGTATTCTTTGCCGCAGCCAATTGTTGAGCAATTAAGACATCCGTATCATATCGGTCGTATCCTCCAATCCTATCAATATTTGCAAATCCCATTTGATTCAGTTTCGCCTCAAACTCTGGGCCAATAATTCCCGTGCCTCCCATAATATGAACTACTCCTGTTTCGCTCAAATGTTGAGTAAGATAATTAAAAGTTTCACTTGAGTCAGCAACCTTATTATCAACGAGTAAAATAGGGGCCTTCAACTTTTTTGCTAAGACACTTGCAGAGAGTGCATCGGGAAACTGATTTCCTGATGCAATAATCACGTCTTGAACTGTCCCTGAATTAAATTGTTCAGAGATAGCTCTCGATGTTTGGTAGCGATCTTGACCGGAGAATCGATTAGTAATTGTTGATGCGTTAGTATTTGTGGGAAATAATACCATTAAAAGGTTTAGTAATAACAACACCATAACGAGTGTACCTTTTCTTTTTATCGTTATCATATTCTCCAAGTCAACCAATATAGGCTTCACCTCTTCAATATTTATAGAC
>DATMYU010000167.1:0-2581 GCA_035560775.1 Desulfosporosinus sp. | reverse complement strand
ATTATAAAGAGGTATTATTATAGATTGTGAATTATAGCTGTGAATGTCAACGAATTTCTTTACCACTTGACACTGAATTTGTTTACCAGTAGTGACAGTGAAAAAGTTTACCACATTGGCAGTTTTGACAATGAAATTGTTTACCACTTAGTCCCTAAGTATAGGGAAACCCTGTTGATGCAGGATTTCCCATGCAGCTAATTGTCGCTTCCTTGATTTGAGTGTTCGGCTCTGTAAGGATGGTCAGAGTTCATGTTTAATACATGGGATTTAAACGTCAGACGGTCAATCAAGGCTGTTACCATGGTGGTGTTTTCAAACATAGTCACCCAATCTGAGAACTTGAGGTTTGTCGATACGATAACGCTTCGGCGTTCAGCTCTGTCTGCTATGACCTTGAAGAGTAATTCTGATTGATGACGATTAAAGGTGAGATAGCTCAGCTCATCGATCACTAATAAGTCGATCTTGGAAAGCTGTTTCTCTATCTTCATGAGCTTCTTGTATTCCTGAGCTTCGATTAGCTCATTGGAAAGGTTTGCTGCAGTATAGAATTTTACGTTCATGCCTTGCATACAAGCTTTTACACCAAGAGCAATACTAAGATGAGTCTTGCCGGTTCCAGGGTTTCCAATCATCACAACGTTTTGGCGTTTACTAATAAAGTCACAACTAGCAAGTTCGTAAATGAAGGCCTCTGAAAGGTGCTCGAATCGGCTGCAATCAAGCTCATCCATCGTCTTTATGTATGGAAAGTTCGAGGACTTAATTTTGCGTTTCTGGCTGCTTTCCATGCGGGAGTCAAGTTCCATCTTCATCAACGCCAGTAGAAATTCTTCATAGCTTTTATCGCTTCCCAGTTGGCGAACTACGTTGGCGTAATGATTGAATGTGGGTAGTCGTAACTGCTTTGAATAGAGTTCGATGGCTTGCTCATGAGTATTGCTCATTGATTAGCTACCCCGTACTTTTCATCATATTTCTTCAAATCGGTTTGGATAATTCCAATCTCATTTTTAAGATATATGACGGAAGACTTTACGGGTTCATTTAAATAAGTTCTCACCATATCGACTGTAGGAACAACCCGACTCGGGATAAGTCGCCTGATGGCTAAGATCCGTTCTTCTCCATAGTCCACACATAACCGGAGGAGTTTAACCATCTCCTTATTTCCGCCGGGTAGTTGGTTACCCCAGTGCAATAACTCCTGAGTGAGGGTCTCCTTAACAGGCCTGGCATTGGACACAGAACGAGGCTTTCTCTCTAGCAGATCAATGTAATGTTCTAAGCGATACTGAGTCTTACCGGAGCCATATTGCCGAGAATAGGTTGCAATAACCGTTCCCTCATGCAGTATACCAAGACTATTGGCATAGCCTTTTATCGTAACGTCCTTACGAAGATAGTTCGTAGGAACAGAATAGTTGTTTCTCTCGTAACGGATCGTGGAAAAATCATCGACCTTGGCTATGGCGGTTTTACTTGTATCAAACCGGTATTTCGGAATAGTATTTAAGAACTTGGCTTCTTCTTGGTACATCACACAGACAGGATTTTGGCGGTGTTCAACCTTGTGATTTTCTCGATAGTGGATACAATCGCTCCAAAGTTTATGATTCAATTCCTCCATGTCAGCGACTCTAGGGACAGGTACCAGGAAGTTTCTTCTGGAATACCCGACTAAGTTTTCTACCAGGCCTTTCTCGTTGCCACTAGCCGGATTACAAAAGTCTAAAGAAAATGCGTAATGAGAACTAAATGAAAGATATCTATCTTGAGGCTTTGCATGAATGCCAAATCCTTCTTTAACAGCTACCTTAGCATTATCAAAGATTAAACGCCTTGGTGTGCCACCAAAGAAATCGAACATAAGTTGCTGAGCTTCTAAGAATGATTCTAGGTTGGCAGCTTTGTATACTTGAACAAATATATCGCAGCTGTAGCATAATCTGCCACAGAATGTATACAGCTTGGTCTTATGTCCACCAATATATACTGTAGCTTCACCCCAGTCGATTTGCACTGCTTCTCCGGGGGCATAAGAAAGAGGAACACTACTCTGTGGTGGAATGGTTCTTTCGAATTTAAGATTTCTAACGGCTGTACGTACCGTGGAATATGAACCGTTGAAATCTCTTTCAGAGACTAGCCGATCATAAATTCTCTTAGCTGTGTGATTTTGCTTTTTTAGGTTTTCATCGTCATCTTGTTTAAAACAGCTCAGAACAAAAGATTTGATAGCATCTGTGATTACAGCAGGTTTCCGCTGATAAACTTTTCGTACGTCTGGATGAGTGGCTCCTTCGCAGTACTTTTTAACCGTTGGTCTTGAAATCTTTAAGCTTTTTGCTATAGATCGTATGGATTCTCCATCGATATAGCGGGTACGAATTGCTGAATACATGTCCACTTCAATGATCACACCTTTCATCCCTCCCCGTAGAATATTTGATATTATTCTACAGGGTTTTTATGACAGGTGGTAAACTAATTCACTGTCAAAAGGTGCTGAAGTGGTACACTTTTACATTATCATTCACATTATAGCATTTAAAATTCTTGTATTGTAGTCTAAAGA
>DATMYU010000166.1:0-5209 GCA_035560775.1 Desulfosporosinus sp. | reverse complement strand
CAATATTGTTAAGCAGTTGCATATAGTTTATTACCGAGAAAAATGAACCAAGGAGGTATTTACATGTTGTCTACTGAGGAGTTCATTCGCCAGTCTCTTGAACTAAATCTATTCTTTATGCGCATCATGAAAGAGCATGCTTTTTTCATTGAAGCTGCCTTTAGTCCACCGAATCAATCCCTAGCCCAGCAAGCCGATACCCTGAAATGCGAATTTACAGCTCTACTGACAGAGACTATAATGCTTGCCGATGGGATTATTAGTCCGGAAGTTCTCCGGTCAGGCGAACTAGTAACTAAGTTCACCTGTGATGCTGAACGAGTCACAGAATACTATTCTGGCATCCCAATTGATCCAGAAATAACTCGACGGGAACTGTCTTTAGGTCACAATCCGAGCAACGAAGTAAGCTCCCAGTTAGTCGATCAAGTCTCTGCTCTTAACACTAAGGCTATAAAAGCTACCACCGTCTTGGCGGACTATAAATCCAAACTTCTTCAAGATATATTGAGGTGTAAGCTTTTTACCTTCAATTATCCCTTGTTGATCGATCATATTCTACGGGAAGCACATTTTTACTTAAAAATACTTCATCAGTTACAAAACCGACAGATAGTCACTATAATAAAGGATATCATCGTACAAGAACAATTTTGGGATCGAATCATGGCAGAACATGCAAAATTTATTCGAGGTTTATTAGACCCCACAGAGGATGCACTCTTTGACACAGCCAACCGTTATGGCAAGGTGTTCGATGAACTCACCAAGCAGGCTATGACAATGACGGAAAAAACGACCATATTACCCGAACTTAGCAGTAAAACCGCCAAGGCCACTGCTAGTCTGCGAGATTTCAAAACTGCAGCTACAGAAGGCCTACTTCAATGTAGAATTAAAGCGTTGGTAGTACCGCTGTTAGGTGATCATGTCCTCCGGGAGGCCAACCATTATCTGAGACTACTGAACACGTTTAATGGACGATTGCGGTAACAACTGTAACCGCTATAACACCGAACCCACAAGTTTGCCCTCCAAGCAAACTTTAAGTGAGAATTGCTTAGCGCCCAGCTTCCGGAAATTTACCTCGAGCACATCTGCCTTCACGTCTATTACCGTAATCCGGCCGATCCCAAAGGCTTTATGTCTAATATCTGCTCCCTTTTCCATCTTAAACGTTGTTAAGCTCACCGTCTTATTTTCGGCTTGAGTACTCCCTGGAAGCAGAATCTCTCGAACTTCCCTTACAAACTGGGATTCGATCACATCCTGATCATTGAGATTTTCAATTGTCAGAAGTGTGAGGTCTTTCTTCGCACGAGTCATCCCGACGTAAAAGAGGCGCCTTTCTTCTTCCAGACTGTCCGATTTGTTCTTTTCAGCAGATTTGATACTTTCGATGTTCGGAAGGATTCCATCGACCAGATCCAGCATGAAAACACTTTCGAACTCGAGACCTTTGGCGGAATGAAGAGTAGAGAGCGTCACAGCATTATCGTCCCTATGAACGGCAGATTCTTGCATCAATTGTTCAAGATGTTTCAGTCGGTCGGCAAAGTCCTTGAGAGTCTTCAGGCTTTGGGCAATGTTTTCGAGAGTGAACAAAATCCCCCGGCAAGCTTCAAGAGAAAGTCCCAAACGCTCACAAATTTCTTCTAGTTCTTTCTCATAGTGCAGTTCTTTACGGATAAACCGGATAGCATCAAGAGGGTTCATCGCATTAAGCTTCTTAAACTGGCGTTTCATTTCCTGAAGGTTTTTCTTACGAAACTCCGGTAGATTCGGAAGGGCTGCCAAATGATCAAAGACCGATTTCGTCTGATCTTGATTTTTTAAATATTCGATTTGCTGCTTCGAAATATAGGAATTAAATTTGGTATATATCGTTTCCAAAATTCTCACGTTTTTGTCACTATAGGATAGACGCATGAAATTCAAGATATCCTTAATCACCCAGTGATTGAAAAATTTATAGCCAGAGTCCCGAACATAAAATGAAAGGTTGGCACCCTCGAGATGATCAATCAGGTTAATAGCCGAAACATTATTTCGGTAAAGCAAAGCAGTCTGACCGATTGTTTTCTTTTTCTTTAACTCCTCAATAACATAGCTAAGCTGTTGATAATCATATTCGAAGGACTTGATCAGAATTGTGTTAGCCGAGGGATTTTTAGTAAACATCGCCTTGACGTAACGTTGTTTGTTTCCACTGATGAAGGTGTTAGTCACCTTAACAAGCTCAGGGGTGGCACGGTAATTCTGCTCCATCATTAAAATACGGGCCTGCGGATGAAGCGTTTTAAAATCCAGTAAATACTTCGGGTTCGCCGATCGAAAACCAAAGATAGATTGATCATCATCCCCGACTACAAAAAGGTTGTTGTTAAGATTGGCAACCTTCTCAATAATTTTATTCTGAATGATCGACGTATCTTGACTTTCATCCGTTAAAACAAAGGGAAACTGTTTTTGATACCTGATCAGAATCTCGGGGTTTTCATCAAGTATTGCGTTGGACAAGCTGAGCATATCGTCAAAATCAATGAGGACAACACCCGGTTGGACATTTTTCTTATAGTTTTCATAAGCCTCATATATCAACCCAAGATCTTTAATCTTAGTGTCCAGTCTTCCAACTTCGGTAATCGGCATCATGCTATTTTTAATAAAGCAGATGGCGTTGGCCAGTTCTTCCAATTTATCTTCTGTTAAAATCGTCTGATTAATGCTTTGATAAAGTCGTTTGAGGACAGCATTTTTACTGTTAATGCCTTGCTCATTCTCAATCAGAGTAAACATGATACGTTGCTCTTGAAAATAACGCCTCACGATGGAGTAGCTGAAACTGTGAATCGTCGAAAATCGAATTCCCTGCTTCACAAACCGACCGTATAATTGTTGAAAACGCACATCCATTTCTTTGGCAGCCGCCTTACTAAACGTCAAAGCGAGGATATTCTCTGGATTGACACCCCGTCGAAGAATTAGGTATAGAATTCGTGCATTCAAAACAGTAGTCTTACCAGCCCCTGGGGTCGCCAAAAGAAGCAGTGGACCCTCAGGATGACAGATCGCCTCTTTTTGCACTGCATTCATTGCTACTCCAGTTTCCTTTTCAAGACGTTCAAAAAAACGCTGATCCTCCAAGTTATAAACCCCTTTTTTGTACCTTTACAGAAAGTATAAGTATTGGCAGCATAATTCGGGTGGTATAAGTGCAACTAGGCGGCCGCCGGCGCCTGCCAAGTTTTCTTTATAGTTACTTGAAATATTAAAGCCTAGCGCCTCATCTATTATACGCTATATGCCTTAAACATCATACTAAGCCATAAGTTTTGGCGCACGAAGCAAAAAAGCACCGTTGAATAACAGTACTTTTTCAAGAACTAGCGTATCTGTAAAGATCAAGAACTTGATGTCTTAGGTTCGGAACTTTTCAATGGAGTATCGAAGTTCTTCAGCTAAGCTCGCTAAGGCCCTGCTATTATTCGCAAATTGATCCATAGCTGCAGTTTGTTCTTCAACCGCAGCACTGACGCTCATAGTTTGATTAGATATTTGGTTACTTACAGTGTCTATATTCAAGACAGCGGAAACGATATATTGACTTCCACTTGCCATTTGTTGAACTGCTGCCGCAATCTGTTTTACCTGTGAAGAAACTTCATCGATTAAACCAGCAATATTTGCAAAGGCTTTGCCAGCTGTATTAACAACTACAACTCCTTCATTAACGCTACTTACAGCACTACTCATCGCAATACTTGCGTCTTTAATATTTTCTCTATTTTCTTGAACTTGAGTGATTATGTTAACAGCTGAATCCTGTGAGAGCTCAGCTAGTTTTCGTACTTCTTCCGCTACCACTGCAAAACCACGACCGTGCTCCCCTGCACGTGCAGCTTCAATCGCTGCATTCAACGCCAGTAAATTTGTTTGCGATGAAATATTGGTAATTACATCAATAAATCCCGAAATCTTATCAAAACCTATAGCCAATTTGTTCACTGCATTCTGAACAACTTCAGTTGAAGTACCAACGGTACTCATCTGTTCCACAGCTTTAGTAATCGTTACGTGACCCTCTCTAGCAATCTGAACGCTCGAGTTGGCTGAATTAGCAACAGCATTACCACTTGTAGCTACCTCTTCGATACTAGCAGATAGTTCTTCAATCGTTGCCGATGTTTTCGTTAGGGCTTTGGCCTGTTCTTCCGTTCCGTTCGCTACTTCGCTAATAGCCGTGCCAATCTGATTTGAAACTTCTGCATTTTGATCCGTCGTTGCCACGATTTCTTCCGAGGATGCCGCAAGTTGCTCAGCCGAATTCCTTATTTGAATTACCAGCGTGCGAAGATTTAAAATCATAATATTAAACGAAGTTGCGAGCAAACCAACCTCATCCTTGGAATGTATAGAACATTCATCAATATTTAGATCTCCGTCAGCAACTTGTTCTACCTTCTTTAAAATCATTTTCAGCGGACCTACAATCATTTTGGTGATAATGATCCCAATCAGAACGGCAATTATTATGGCCATTATTGGTAAAACTAGTAGAACCAGTTGGGCTCTAGCAATAGTATAGTTGTCATTAGTTACTTGTGTCTTTGCTTCTTCAATCTTATGAGTGCCGATTTCCCGCAACAGAGTTTGAAAGTCTTCTTGTTTGGAAAAGCCATTATTATAGTAATAATTCGTAGCCTCAATTTTATTTCCAGCCTGCACATAGTCCAAAGTTTTATGATTTACGTTCTTTATGTTTTCAAACTGATCCTTCGCTTTATTGATTCTTTCCAATTCATAACTTGTCGTGGCAAAAGGCTGGAAACCTGTGATAAACTTATCTATGGAATTTTCACGTGTACTTACTTGATCCATCTGTTGCTTTTTGGTCTTATCATCCAAGGGGTATGTGGTGATTGACAAAATGGCGGATTTTAGTGCATTACTGTCCGACCGTGCTTGATTAATATCACGAATTAGTATCAAATCATTTGAATAAAGATTAGCAAGGAAATTGCCCGCTTGATGAAAATAGTAGTAACCTACGGATCCTACTACACCTAGTGATATAGACATAATACAAATTAAGAAACCAATTTTAAAAGCTGTTTGTTTGTTACGTAACCAATTCAAAATAATTCCTCCTATAATTGTTCTAACATTGGTGATTGCCTTAAAGCATAACTTTCACACGCCCTAAGAT
>DATMYU010000165.1:0-5403 GCA_035560775.1 Desulfosporosinus sp. | reverse complement strand
GGGAGAAACTCAGGTGCGATCGGTCGTTTTGAACGTTAAGCAGATACGTAGAAATAACCGTGCGTTGGAGTATTTCTACGATGCTAAGTTTATCGATATCCGTTCGGGTGAAAAGGTGTCTGGTCAGACGTTGTTCAGTGGTAGACGCGTTAGAAATCGCGAGCTTAATGGGCCTAGTTTGAAGGTTTATCGCGGGCGCAAGTTAAGTAAAGGGCGGCGTAGTATTCGCAAAACGAGATATTCGTTCCAGCCAGGTGATGTTGTACGGTATGGGGGGAAACTCTATACGTCGAAGGGTATTCAGAATCTAGGTGCTTATATTCGATTAGGCGATCTTGCTAAACCGGTTAAGACCGCATTAGTACAGCCATATCGTTATGCTAAGGGGATGTTTATTGCGTAAGCAGGCACGCGCAATTCATCCCGCCACCTTCGCTTTGCGAAGCTTTGAGGTGGGAGAATTCTTGCTGACGATTGTTAAATGATTGGTCAAGATTAGAACTTCGCAAATTGTCATAATTATGAAGACAACGAAGGCTATTTGCTGTGAGTACAAAATTATTCTAGAAAACAGTGAACCATTTGATATATTTAATGCACTTTAGTATAGGAAGACAACTTTTAACGAGTAAGGAAGAAGGAACGATATAGGAAACGCCGACCTAATCAAACGATGTCAATTGGGCGATTTGGCTAGCTTTAGCTCTTTATAGCCTGCAGAAAAAGAAGGCAGTTCGTGCTTAAGTCCTAATACAAATGAAAATTCGATCTAAATTGCAGCACCTTGCGAGTGCTGCTTTTGTTTATTGAAAAAATTTAACTGCATCAAATACTTTAGGCGGTTAAGGTGTAGGACTAGAATCATGGAAAACAAACTATTGATGTTCATGTCCTTTGCCTATATACTAATAGCTAGATAGATACTATTAGCTATTAGGGCAGTGAAGGTGTAACTATAGCCGAAAGTGTCATGAGATTAAGAAGGAAATCAGCGGGAGAATACCAGCGAAGATCCATGTTTATGCCAAGACGTAGCGTGTTTCCCTCTTGCCAAATAGATGTGAAGATATATGGACGGGTTCGTGAAGTTGTGCCAATGAGCGAAGCGAGTTGGAAGCCGAGCAGGGAGGGTTGAAGTGAAAAAAGGAATCAGGTAATCAGGTAGGTAAAGAAATCATAACCTTTAAGAGAAAGGGGGAATTGGAAATGTCAGACAATTATGCCGCTGTAGGATTGTTACTTGCGTTTTCAGTAGTTTTACCAATCGTGGTTATGGCTGTGGTTAATCTATTGGCACCCCATAAACCGCATAAGGAAAAGTTAACAACCTATGAATGTGGTAACGAGCCGATTGGCAGGGCGTGGATCGGATTTAAGAACAACTACTTTCTCTATGCTATAGTCTTTACTGCTTTCGATGTAGAAACAATCTTTTTGTATCCTTGGGCATTGACGTACCGTAAACTAGGAACCTTTGCTTTTGTCGAAATGTTTGTCTTCCTGATCATTCTCATAGTCGGTTTTTGGTACGCTTGGAAAGAAGGTGCTTTAGAGTGGATGTAAAAAAGGAGAAAGAGTTGCGCGATGCTGAAGTGACGGCTGAAAAAAATATTCTGCGTACCAACATTGAAAAGTTCCTGAACTGGGGCCGAGTGCATTCTTTTTGGCCGACTTCATTTGGACTGGCCTGCTGTGCTATTGAGATGGCATCAACAGGAGGTGCTCGTTATGACTTATCGCGCTTTGGTTATGAGGTGTTCCAGGCCTCACCGAGACAAGCAGATTTAATGATTGTTGCAGGAACGTTGACAAGGAAAATGGCGCCTGTAGCACGGCGTATCTATGACCAAATGCCGGAACCTAAATGGGTGATTGCTATGGGTAATTGTGCTTGCTCGGGTGGGCCATTTGCAGATTCTTATGCTGTGGTACCGGGGGCGGATAGTATTATTCCCATAGACATCTATATACCAGGTTGTCCACCAAGGCCAGAATCTTTAATTTTTGGGATGCTGCAACTTAAACATAAGATCCAACATCCCTCTAAAGTGAGGTTGGTTAAGTATGGTAAGTAATATTTTGAGAGCACGAGTGGGCGAGTTGGCAGTCAGGGTAAACGGAGCAGTTGAAGAGAGCCTTGGAGAACTCCAATTAACCGTTAATTATACTGATGCAATAGAAGTGTTGACTGGTGCTAAGAACTTCGAGGATGTCCCGTGTGATTTTTTGCATGATCTATGTGGAATGGATCTGGAGGATCATCTCGAAGTTGTTTACCAATTATCTAGTCTCCACGGTCCACAGCGTTTGCGTATTATTGCCAGAGTTGAGCGAGAAAATCCCGTGATTGACTCTGCTACTTGTATTTGGAAGGGTTCAGACTTTTTAGAGCGTGAAGCTTTCGATATGTTTGGCATTCAGTTCAGAGATCACCCTAATTTAAAGCGTATTTATTTGTGGGATGATTTTGAAGGCTATCCAATGCGGAAAGATTATGTTGTTGAAAGTTATGAACAACGTGCGATTATGCGAGTAAGAAAAGAAGGGGAATAGGTGGGGGAACTATGACGATTGAAGGAACTCAGGAGTACTCCATAAACATGGGCCCCCAACACCCGAGTACGCATGGCGTGTTTCGCATGGTGGTCCATTTGGATGGAGAAGTTGTAACTAAAGTTGAACCGAAAATTGGGTATCTCCATCGTGGTCTGGAAAAAATAGCGGAAAGTCGCACTTATGCTCAGTTTGTTCCGTACACTGATCGCTTAGATTATCTAGCAGGTCCGCATAACAGTCTTGGTTACGTCCAAGCTGTTGAAAAATTGATGGAAATAGAACTTCCCGAGCGGGCTGAGTACCTCCGAGTTATCTTTGCCGAATTGGGGCGGATTGCTAGTCACTTGGTCATGATCGCGAGTGGGTCTTTAGATATTTGCGGCTGGACTCCTTGGAGCTACTGTTTCCGTGACCGCGAACGGATTCTCGATCTTTTTGAAATGACTGCGGGCAACCGCATGACTCCAAATTACTTCCGAATCGGTGGGATCAGTCATGATGTTCCAGAGGAATTTATGCCTGCACTCAAAAGCTTACTCGATGATATGCCTGAGCTGCTTGAGGAGTACTATGGCATCTTTTTCGGTAATGAGATTGTGCAATCTCGCATGAAAAGTGTGGGTATTCTCCCTAAGGAATTGGCAGAAAATTTGCTTATCACAGGGGCCAATCTACGGGCCTCAGGAGTACAGTATGATGTGCGCAAAGCCGAGCCTTACAGTATTTACGATAGGTTTGAGTTCAATATCCCGGTGTTGTATGGCTGCGATACCTATGATCGGCACCTTATTCGTCTTTTTGAAATTCAAGAGAGTAGTAAGATTCTCCGACAGGCACTGAGAGACATCCCTGACGGGCCTGTGATGGCGAAGGTCCCTAAAGTGATTAAGCCTCCAGCCAACAAAATTTATCATCGAGTTGAGAACCCTAAAGGAGAAATGGGCTGGTACATTGTTAGTAATGGGACGACGAAACCGGCTAGGGTGCGTATACGTACCGGAGCATTTGTTAACGTTCAAATGCTCCCTGCTATAATTGCTGGTTGGAAGATTCAAGATCTTGTGACTATTTTCGCATCCATGGATCTTGTCTTAGGGGAAGTAGATAAGTAGAAATTGGCAATGAGGGGAGTAGAAGATGGACGCTTTAAACAATGTGTTTGTAAATATTGCGGATGCCATCCGTGGATTGTTTGCGGATTCCCACTCGTTTGGGGCTGATTTGACGATTAATATTATCGTGTTTATTATGCTCTTCTTGATTATGGTCGTCGCAGCTTTGTTTCTTAGTTTGGTGGAACGCAAATTTGCTCACTGGGTATCACAAAGGCCTGGTCCCAATCGACTAGGGCCACATGGCTGGTTCCAATTTATTGCCGATGCGGTGAAAATGTTGGGTAAGGAAGATATTACGTCTGCCAATGCAGATAAATTCCTCTTTAAAATTGCACCAATGATTCTCGTTGGGATTACCTTGATGACATTTGGCGTTCTTCCCTTCGGTAAGAGAATGGTGGCAATTAATCTCGATTTGGGTATATTTTATTTTTTAGCAGTTTCATCAGTTTCAACGGTAGCGTTGTTGATGGCGGGTTGGGCATCAAATAATAAATACTCCTTACTAGGTGGACTACGAGCGGTAGCTCAAATGATCAGCTATGAAATCCCATTGATCTTTTCTTTGCTAGGCGTAGTAATGATTACTCAGACCTTCAACCTATCATCTATTATCGAGGCACAGAAAACCGTTCCCTTTATTGTTTTACAGCCTTTGGCTTTTGTCATATATTTGATTTCCGGTATAGCGGAAACGAACAGAGCACCTTTTGATCAAGTACAAGGGGAGCAGGAGATTGTCGCCGGTCCTTTCACGGAGTACTCCGGACTCAGGTGGGGACTGTTCATGTTAGCTGAATATGGTAATGTGGTCGCCACATCGGCAATCGCTGTTTCGATGTTCCTAGGAGGATGGAACGGTCCTGAATTCCTGCCCGGATGGCTATGGTTTATTCTCAAAATGTGGGTCATTATCTTTACGATGATGTGGATTCGCTGGACCTTTGTCCGGATGAGAATCGATCATCTTATGCATTTTGCCTGGAAGATCTTGCTTCCTTTATCCTTAGCGAACATTTTCTTAACAGGTATTGGTATTTATATTTACCAGCTGCTCATTTTGCGGATTGGAGGATAAAAGCATGTTTGGTAAAGGTTTATTAAAAGGGCTGAGTATTACGATCAAACGTTTCCTCGAGCCAAAAATTGCAGAAGGTTATCCTGAAGAAAAGCCGACTCTTCCTCCCCGTACACGGAGTTCCATAGTTCTTGAACCTGGGAAGTGTATTTCTTGCGGACTTTGTGTGAACGTTTGTCCGAATCAAGTCATTAATCTAACCAGCGAAAAGGATGTGAACAATAAGAAAGTATTAAAGACTTACTATATGAACATTGGCCGCTGCCTTTTGTGTGGGTTATGTACGGAAGCCTGCCCGACCAGCGCACTTAAACTCTCCCAAGAGTTTGAAAATGCGGTCTACAATCGCGAAGAATTACTTTGGGATATGATTGCACGTTCCAAACAGTCGAACAAGTCAAGTGGGAAGGTGGAGTAAGCGTGGTAGCTGTAGTATTCTTTATCTTTGCAATCATGTCGATTGCAGCTGCTTGGGGTGTTGTCACCTCGAAGAACATTGTGCATAGCGCGCTTTATCTGGTGCTTTCCTTTTTTGGTATAGCTGTGCTCTACGTTCTTATGAATGCGGATTACTTGGCAGCCGTTCAGATCCTGATCTACACAGGAGCCGTATCGATTCTGATCATCTTTGCGGTCATGCTGACCTTGCGTGGT
>DATMYU010000164.1:0-3746 GCA_035560775.1 Desulfosporosinus sp. | reverse complement strand
TTTTTATCCTCCTACCTTGAATACTTATAGACATAGAAGCTTATTAGGGAGGGTCGAAATGAAACAGAGAACTAATAATAAACTGCGCGATAGTCGACTTAAAAATGATCGTGAAGACTATTCGGAAGAAACTTTCCAACTCATTTACAACATCCTTCTGGAACAAGGGGAAAACGGTTCACAACAAACCGAGCAAGTAGAAATCACCAAGGAAGAGACCACTACTATGACCCTAGGAGGATTTTTTTCGTTTCGATTTATGATTAGTTCTAAGTTAATTCAAGGTTTTTATATTATTGGAGCGATCACTGTCTCTATTGTTTGTTGGATTTTGTTTATGAAGAACCAGTTATCAGTGGGAATCTTAAGTATTATTGTTGGAAACTTATTTTGGCGCCTAGCCTGTGAGATTGCTATCATTACCTTTCGTATGAATGAGCAGCTAGCTTTAATGCATCAGGAGTTAAAGCACAGTACCCATAATTAATTACTTTCTGATAGAAGAAGCTGGAGAATTCCTGGAGTCACTTCTTCCAAAGTATCCCATTCCGGCCACACCACGGGATGATTGGACCAACATAGGGCGGGTACTGGATTTGTAGTATGCCCTTTCACCGAAAAATCTTCGATATTGCCATGATCGCTCGTCAGAATCCAGGCCACATCTTCTTTCTCAATAACTGAGAGAAAACCTTCGATAAAGCTGTCAATACGTTCGACTAAACCGATCGATTCATCCCAAAGTTGCTTGTGCCCTTTAACATCCGTCTGGAAAAATTCATAGAGCGTAAAATCATAGCTTAAAGCTAGGTTTCCCAAATTCCGACCAGCTACAAACGAAGAAATAACCGGAACTTGCTCCCCAAGTTGAACAAGTATTTCATTCGTCATATCTTGATATACCGCTAACCCCGCCATTAAATCAGGAACACGTCTTAAACGTACCCCTCCTGCTAAGGCGGACAGGGTTGAAGCGGTATGTTTTCTTTTCTCATTTGAAACCGCTAGATCATAAGCCTTGCTAAATGTATTGGCAAACATGACCGTCTTCCCGACATCTGCTAATTGCTTAAAGATACTCTTCGCAGCTATGATCTCAGCCAGAGGTTGATTGGGATAGGCATGGAGATGATGTCCAATCGCTTTGGCTGCATTTATACCCGTCCAGAGAGTTGTCTGACCCGTTGCACTCTGAGGCGTACCCGCCACTCCAAGTGAGGCATCTAATGGCCTAAGCACCGTATTATTATGAGTAATGTAGCGTTTCCCCCAAAGCAGATGCCCTCCCAGCAGTTCGTCTAGAAAAGGAGTTTTCGCCGCAACAATGGGATTATCATCTTTTCCACCTAGACCAAAACCATCTAGAAAAATCATGACCATGTGCATCTTCCTTCTCCTCTTTTCCTCTTTATTTCTCTCTTAGGGTATCAAAGTTCCCGAGAAAATGCCAGTTGCCATGTCATCAGGTGCGACCACCGAAATATCTTGTCAAATCATTTCATCCACTTTGGTAAGAGGACATTTCCTCATCAAAGTCCCGATGTTCAACTGTAGCGAAAGCAAGTTCAACTCAGCCGACTCTCCTGTATTTTTCTCTTAGTTGAGTAACCATCTTTGGTGAGAATACTCTTGTCAGTCTCCCACTAGTATGAAATTTGTAACAATGCCGATAATTAATCCCCAAAACGGCGCTCCAATTCCAGCAATCGAAATTCCAGATATCGTAACAAGAAACGTAATTAACGCAGCTTCTTTTTTCTCATCGTCCTTCATCGCTGATGAGAGACTCGAACTAATGGATCCAAATAATGCTAATCCTGTTATTACAACTACCAACTCACTGGGGAAAATTGCGAAAACGGAAACGATCGTTGCGCCAAAAATGCCAAAAAGAATATAAAAAAAACCGCATGCTATTCCTGCGATATAGCGTTTATCAGGATTGCTATGCGATTCTTTCCCCGTACAAATCGCGGCTATGAGGGCTGACAAATTGATGCCGTGAGCTCCAAATGGAGCGAAAATGATTGACGCAATTCCTGTCGTTGTTATGAGTGGATTTGCAGGAATATTATAGCCATCGGCCCTCAAGACTCCAATGCCTGTGGCATTTTGAGAAGCCATTGTGACAATGCAGAGTGGTAACCCTAAACCTATTAAGGCATGAAGAGAAAATGTCGGTTTCGTAAACATTGGGTGAACAAGGGAAACACTTAGACCTCCCAAGTTTAATATGTTGAGACTATAAGCAACCAATATACCAAGTATCAAACTCGTAACGACGCAGTAGCGCGGGAACCAACGCTTTGACACCAGATAACACACTATCATAGGGAGTGCCAACAAAGGCAACTGTTTTAAAGAAACGAAGACATCAACCCCGAATTCAAGTAAAATCCCCGCCAGCATGGCTGTGATAATTGCGTAAGGGATTCGCTTCATAAAGGCGGAAAATAGACCCGTAAATCCCAGTATTGTGATCAGTACTCCTGCAAAGATGAAGGCACCAATCGAGTCTGAATAAGCATAAATACTCCAGCCCGAGATTAGCATGACTGCTCCTGGCGTTGACCAAGCTGTTATCACTGGTGTCTTAAACCTAATACTCAGAATAATGGAAGTCAACCCGCTAGCAATGGAAATCGCCCATATCCAAGATGATAAATTTGCATTACTTAAGTTTGCCACTTTGGCAGCTTGAAAAATCAGAAGCACAGGTCCCGCATACCCAACAGCAACAGCAATTAAGCCAGCGACAACAGCCGAGATTGAAAAATCGTTCTTTATTTTTTTTAACGATTGAACTATATCATCCACGTTTACCACTTCCTCCTCCGAAGTTCGCCATAATGCGTTATAGCGCACATTTTTTAAATCATACCACGTGTGCGTTATAACGCGCAATAGCATTCCAGGATAAGGCTCGATCTAGCGGCATAGAAAAAACACGGTTATGCCATAAGCTAATCGTGTTTTAGTACAATCTGCCAAGAATCCTGCCCTCTTACAAAGGGGAGATTAATTGACAATCTAACTGAAACCGTCAATTCCTTATAGGTTGTACCTTGCCGACGAAACAACATGCCGGTAAGCGAGAGCATATCGGAAGCCTACGTACCTAAGAACCCTCCGACTTTAGTCGCGCGGAGTATCAGGAAAAATAGTAAATTATATGATGGAAGCTAGTACATTTATCCGAAAGATTACGGTAAATATGTTCTTTATTTGCCAGATAACGAATAGCATCTCCCTTATTCAGCACATACATATCCTCACCAATGGTTACTTCTAGCACTCCTTCAATGAGGCTGATATATTCTTCAACCCCCTCGTCATGAGGTTCCGATCTATGACTACAACCCGGTTCAAGTTCAATAATAAACACCTCAAAGCCTCTATTACTATCAAACATGAATTGCGGATAGATTCTCATCTGTCCATTTTCTTCAATGATAGGGGTTATTTCTGAGTGGTGTACTAATAGGGTCTCTTTATCTTCCTCCCTATTCGCTAATAAAGAGGAGAATGATACTTTTAGTCCGGTTGCTATTTTCCAAAGGACGTTTACGGTTGGGGTAGACTCTCCTCTTTCAATCTGCCCTAACATAGCTTTACTGACACCTGTTAGTTCAGCAACTTTATCTAAACTTAGTCCTCGTCTTTTTCTTGCCTTATTTAGATTTTTGCCGATATTGAATTTTATTTGCATTTTAACCCCCAAAGCCAAATACTACCTTATTATTTTC
>DATMYU010000163.1:0-3276 GCA_035560775.1 Desulfosporosinus sp. | reverse complement strand
GTAGTATAAGTTTCAGTTTTCTTTATACTTTTTAAGGGGGAAGGGCTAATGCAAGAGAAGTATTCGTTTTCCGAGATTGAAACGAAATGGCAGAAACAATGGACAGAGAACAAGGTTTATAAGACGGAGGAGAATTCCTCTAAGCCGAAGTATTATGCTTTGGCCATGTTTCCCTATCCTTCAGGAAATTTGCACATGGGGCATGTGCGTAACTATTCGATCGCGGATGTCATTGCTCGTTTTAAGCGAATGCAAGGCTATAATGTCCTTCACCCCATCGGCTGGGATTCCTTTGGCTTGCCCGCGGAAAACGCTGCGATTAAGCACCAAACTCCTCCGGCGGAATGGACATGGAAAAACATCGCCAACATGCGGCGCCAGCTTCAAGAAATCGGGATTTCCTATGATTGGGATCGGGAAATAGCAACTTGTCACCCGGGTTATTATAGATGGACACAGTGGATCTTTTTAGAGTTTTATAAACATGGTTTGGTGTATAAGAAGAAGGCTGCGGTGAACTGGTGTCCTTCGTGTGCCACGGTACTTGCCAATGAACAGGTCGTGGATGGGGGGTGCGAACGTTGTGATACTCTGGTGACGAAGAAAATCCTGGAACAGTGGTTCTTTAAAATCACGGACTATGCTGATGTTTTGCTTCAAGACTTGGATAAAATGACCGGTTGGCCTGAAAAGGTGAAAACCATGCAACGCAACTGGATCGGTCGTTCTGAAGGGGTGGAGGTTCAATTTGCCTTAGAAGAGCGCCTGGAGAAGATTTCGGTCTATACCACACGGGTGGATACGCTTTATGGAGTGAGCTATGTGGTCTTGGCTCCGGAGCACCCGCTCGTCAAAGAGCTAGTGGAGGGAACCGAGTATGAAGCAGATGTATTGGCTTTTATTACGAAGATGAATGGACTCAATGAAATTGCGCGGACTTCTACGGATGCAGAAAAGGAAGGGTTGTTCATCGGGGCGTATTGTCTGAATCCGCTAAGTGGGAAAAAAGTTCCGATTTGGATAGCTAACTATGTTCTTCTCGAATACGGAACGGGTGCAGTCATGGGCGTGCCAGCCCACGACGAGCGGGATTTTGAATTTGCTACGAAGTATGGTTTTAAGTTCCAACCTGTTATTATGCCTCTGGGGAGCGCACCGGAAGCGAAGGATCAGCCGCTTGAGGGTGCTTATACGGGGGAGGGGGTCATGGTTAATTCCGATTCCTTCGATGGATTGAAGAGTTCTGAGGGTTTGGAACGGATTGCTGATGAAGCGGAGCGCCTGGGCATGGGGCAACGGAAGGTTAATTTCCGTTTGCGCGACTGGCTTATTTCTCGTCAACGTTATTGGGGTACACCAATTCCCTTCATTTATTGTGAATCCTGTGGAACAGTACCGGTTCCGGAAGACCAGTTACCCGTGTTGCTTCCGGCGGATGTCGTATTTAAAGCTGGGGAAAACCCCTTAGCTACATCGGCGTCGTTTATTGATACAATCTGTCCGAAGTGCGGGGGCGCTGCTCGGCGTGAGACCGATACGATGGATACCTTCGTTTGTTCTTCGTGGTATTTTCTCCGTTATACAGATCCACGTAATACTGAGGTCCCTTTTTCCAAAACGGGGGTGGATCAGTGGATGAACGTGGATCAATATGTTGGTGGAGTGGAACATGCGATCCTTCATCTGCTGTATGCACGTTTCTTTACGAAGGCTTTGCGAGATTTTGGCTATTTGAAAGCGGATGAACCGTTCCAGAACTTACTCACACAGGGTATGGTTTGTATGGATGGATCTAAAATGTCCAAATCCAAAGGGAATATTGTCAGCCCAGAGGTGATTATTGGGAAATACGGGGCAGATACGGCACGCTTATTTATCTTGTTTGCAGCTCCACCAGAGAGAGACTTGGAGTGGAGCGATCAAGGAGTTGAAGGCTGTTATCGTTTTCTTAATCGCGTTTGGCGCTTGGTTGCTCAATATGAGCCTCTGATCAAGGGCATTCAAAAGAAATCATCAGCAGCTAAGGGCCAAGCCGGTGAATGGGGAAGCCTGGATGCAGCAGGAAAAGAACTGCGCCGTCACACCCATTCTGCTATTGAGAGGGTGACTATTGACGTCGGCACACGCCTTAACTTTAATACTGCGATCAGCACTATTATGGAATGGGTTAATGCCTTGTACATCTATAAGGAGCTGCCGACGGCTAATGCTGTGGTCGGACGAGAGGCGGTAGAAGCAATCCTCATACTTCTGGCTCCCTTTGCTCCGCACATTACAGAAGAACTATGGCGGGAACTTGGACATGCGGAAAGCATTCACAAGCAACCCTGGCCAGAAGTGGATGAAGCCGCTCTTGTCCAAGATGAAGTGACGGTTATTTTGCAAGTGAACGGGAAACTCCGTGAGCGGATTCAGGTGTCTGCAGAAATCTCAGCAGCTGAGTTGGAAAAAATGGTACTTGCGCTGCCTAAAGTCAGTGAGTGGACTCAAGGGAAAACGATCGTTAAGGTTATTACGGTTCCGGGGAAGTTGGTTAATGTGGTCGTTAAGTAGGGGTCTTGTGTGACACCGCGCTCGGTCATACGACGCAGAGCAAACTAACCGTTCAAGCTCCTGTCTCTGGGGAGCGGGGCTCCCGCCCCATGCGCCGTCCGACGACCATGGATGGTCTAGTGTCCCCGGAGCCAAAGATGGCGGGAGGGGACCTTGGCGCATGGGCGGCAGCTCACATCCGCTGGCCAAGGATGGCCGAGTGTCCCTGTAGCCAAGACTCGAACAGAACGTTCGAGATTAGAGCGCTGCCAAGGATGGCAAAGCGCCGTGACGGCGAGAAGGGACCTTGTTCGCTGCCCCGTATTTGGGGTCAGGAAGCTTGAACGGAAGTTTGCTGTTCTGCTTACGTAAAGACATCGCGTCGTGTGACCACCGCGTCCTGGGCTTGGGACCGGGGAGACGGAAGTATAGGGGGGACGGTACATTTCATGTGCGCCGTCTTGGATATGGGCTTGCTTTAGGTAGTTGTAGAAGGGGGGCGGTTTTTGACTTGGTATACAAGTCAAGAACCGTCCTTCTCGACGTTTTGGTGGGAGCCTATTTTTAACATTTAGTTAACTTAATTGATACGTATCCCTTTACATCGTTATGTTATAATTCTACTAAAATAAACTAAATTGTCGAAAATATAGTGAGAAAGGTATTTCATTTTATAAAGGAAGAAAGAGTCAAATGCTAAGGTTATGCTTGCAAGCATTGTTGGGTAGGTCTAGAATATAGTAT
>DATMYU010000162.1:0-2998 GCA_035560775.1 Desulfosporosinus sp. | reverse complement strand
GTCATGATTTTATAAAGTCAGAGTTATCTAATTCACGATCTAAGCCTGAAAAGAAGTCTTCCTGGGATAAAACTTTTCCATCAACAATATCACGTTCCCCTTGGGTCAGTAATTTTAACAAACCAATAGCCTTCTTCATATTTTCATAGGATTCAGTATCTATTAAAACAGCCCTAGCCTCTCCATTTTGAGTTACATAGACAGGTCTGCGGGTCTCATTCACCTGTTCGAGAATCTCGGCAGCATTGGCTTTGATATAAGAAATGGGTCTAATATCTTCTTTGATATTCATCTAAATAGCCCCCCTATACAAATATAGTACCAAATTTAGTCCTCACAATCAAGTAATCGCCTTGTACTAATTGTTCCCTTATACAGGACAGAGTTAAGCCCACTATTAACACCCCTCATCAGCAAGCTTGATTTTCATTCCAGGCGAGAAAAAGTTCTCGATCAAATGCTCTTTCAGAATACTTAAAAGGCTGCCAACCTGGTCAATATCTAAGAGCCGCTTCTACTTTACGACAAGTCGTTCACTGCGGATAAGAATAAAATGTAAGAAACTGGCTCTGATGATGCTAAGGCATCAATATGGCAAACCTTTTTGCCCTCATGTTTCGACACGAGGCTTCTCTTTTGTGCCTATATATGAGTATCTTTTACATGTAACTTTTTCGTAAGCATTCTTAAGCATTTTGTAAAGCACTAAACCAAGAAACTTGGTATCGTAAAGAAGAAAGCAGCACCTCCCTTGATTCTTCTCCTGTTAAATGAGTGAAGAATGAGGATTCGGAATTTTATGTAGATTGGAAAGTGGAATGACGTGAGCCGAACTAATAGAGATTACCAAAGAAACCAACGAGTTAATCATCAAATGTCTGTTCCTGAAGCGGTCCTGGTTCATAAGCGATACGAGTATAGTCAGCCTGGACCTGGTCGCTACATGCCAGGCTTAGATGGGCTGCGAACTTTGGCAGTGTTCGCGGTGATCGCTTACCACCTCAACTTTACATGGGCTCCGGGAGGGCTTTTAGGTGTATGTTTGTTCTTTGTGCTGTCCGGTTACCTCATCACGGATCTTCTGGTTATGCAATGGAACCGTTCAGGACGCATTGATCTGAAAGATTTCTGGCTGAGGCGAGCCCGAAGGCTGTTGCCCGCCTTATTTGTTATGCTGGCAGGAGTCATGATCTGGAGTGCGCTATTTGGTCCTACCCAGTTGACATCCCTTGGATGGGATGCACTGGCAGCGCTGTTCTATGCCAGCAACTGGTGGTTAGTATTTCACCACGTTTCCTACTTTGCCAGCTTCGGCCCACCTTCTCCATTGGGCCATCTGTGGTCTTTGGCTGTAGAGGAACAGTTTTACCTGGTCTGGCCATTGCTGTTGTGGCTGGGTCTGCGCTATGTACCGCGCCGAGGACGTCTGGTTGGACTGACGATTGCCGGAGTTTTGGCTTCGGCCATTGCGATGGGGATGATTTACCAGCCCGGTACAGATCCCAGTCGGGTCTATTATGGCACTGACACACGAGCCTTCGCCTTTCTCATGGGAGCTGCGCTTGCTCTAGTGTGGTCTAGCCGAAAGCTGTCTGCCGAGCTACCTCCTAGGGTTCGCATCGCCCTCGACGTGGTCGGAGGAACAGGACTGTTTGTCATGCTCTGGATGATCTGGCAAACCAATGAATATGAGACATTTCTTTATCGTGGCGGACTCCTGCTCTTCTCTTTGGCCTCCACCCTGGTTGTGGCGGTACTAGCCCATCCTGCCAGCCGCCTAAGCAAACTGTTTAGCAAACAGCCTTGGCGTTGGCTTGGCGTTCGCTCTTATGGTATCTATCTATGGCACTATCCGGTCATCATCTGGACAAGACCTACCGTTAACACAGGAGGAACGGACGTCCTGCTCGCTCTTTGGCAAATGGTAGCGTGCATCGCCCTCGCTGCGTTGTCCTGGCGCTTCATCGAGGAACCAATCCGTCGTGGTGCATGGAAAAGGCTGTGGGGACAGTTGCGTAGCTCGAGGCGGTGGCAGGTTCTTAAATCAGTCAGTGGTAGAGTCACTTTAGCCAGCGTATTATTGATCCTCAGTGTATCTTGTCTTGCGGTAATTGGGGAATTTTTTATCACAAACACAAAACAGCTGAATCTCTCTTCTTCAGTCGCTAGCACTTCACAATCAATCGAAGTTCAAGCTGGAAGCCAGGCAGGGTCCGAGTCAACTATCCCTGAATCCAGTACCCAGACTGAAGCGCAAGCTCTGGAGAGTGGAACTGCAAATTCCACAGCGGCACCACACCTCGAACTGAGTGCTCCTTCTGATACGTCTTCGGCATCGAAACCTAGGACCGATGTCACGGCAAGTACGGAAGCCGGTAAAGGGATTACTGTCATAGGAGATTCTGTCATGGTCAGTGCAGAACCTGCCCTGAAAAAGCTCCTGCCTGGCATTGTGATTGACGCACAGGTCGGTCGGCAGATGTATCAGGCACCAAGTGTAGTGGCTCAGCTCAAGGCACAAGGCGATTTAGGTGAGCGCGTCATTATTGAGTTAGGAACGAACGGCCCTTTTACTGAGGAGCAGTTAACTGCACTGCTTAGTTCCCTCGGGCAGGTGGAGCAGGTCGTATTGGTTAACACCCGTGTCTCACGACCATGGGAAGGTGTCGTCAATCAGATACTGGAGCAGGTGGCTGCGACTTATTCTCACACCACACTTGTCAATTGGTATTTAGCCAGCAGCGACCATAACGCTTATTTTTACCCGGACGGTGTTCACCTCAACCCAACCGGAATTCAGGCTTACACATCACTTGTGGCAAAAGCCATCGAGCCTACCTTGCCTGAGCATGGCTCCATCCAAAAATAGGTCTACCGAACTGAATAAGTTAATTCCCTATTTGCAAAAAACATTAGCATTAATATAAATGTTGTGCCTTTAGCGAAGATGATTTTCATTCTATTCCTCCTTTCATTAAAGAGGTTGAATGTTCCGATG
>DATMYU010000161.1:0-2701 GCA_035560775.1 Desulfosporosinus sp. | reverse complement strand
ATTTGAAGATGTTAATGTGAAATTTCTTCCCGGAAACTGTTACGGGTTGATTGGTGCCAATGGCTCCGGAAAATCGACGTTTTTAAAAATACTTTCCGGCGAAATAGACTCTACCAGCGGTGAAGTCATTCTAACACCCGGCGAACGAATTGGCGTTTTAAAACAAGATCACTTTGAATTTGATGAATCCGAAGCGTTGCGAACTGTAATGATGGGGCACGCCAAACTATTTGAAATAATGGAAGCAAAAGATGCTCTCTATGCAAAACCAGACTTTTCTGAGGCGGACGGAATCAAGGCTTCCATCCTTGAGGGCGATTTTGCGGAACTCAATGGTTGGCAAGCTGAGGCAGAGGCCTCTGAATTGTTAATGGGTTTAGGAATTGGTAAGGAACTCCAGAATAACAAAATGAAAGACCTTAACGGAAGTGAGAAAGTACGTGTGTTACTCGCTCAAGCCCTTTTTGGCAATCCCCATATCCTGTTACTAGATGAACCTACCAACCATCTGGATCTGCATTCGATCTCTTGGCTTGAGAACTTTCTGTACAATTATGAAAATACTGTGATTGTGGTCTCTCATGACAGGCATTTTCTAAACAAAGTATGTACTCATATTGCGGATATCGATTTTGGCAAAATCCAATTGTACGTCGGTAACTACGATTTTTGGTATGAATCGAGCCAATTGGCCCTTAGGTTGATGAGAGAGTCTAATAAGAAAAAAGAAGATAAGATTGAGGATTTGCAGAAGTTTATTCAGAGATTTAGCTCCAACGCTTCTAAAGCAAAACAAGCAACCTCTCGTAAGAAACAGTTAGAGAAATTAACACTTGAGGATATTAAGCCTTCCTCCCGCAAATATCCGTATATTGCCTTCACTCCAGATAGAGAAGCTGGTAACAATATCTTGACTGTGAAGGACTTAACTGTCATTGTTGCCGGCGAAACGATACTTGATAATATCTCGTTTATTGTTAATAAAGGGGATAAGATTGCCTTTGTTGGTCCCAACGGCAATGCTAAAACAACTTTGTTTAAAGTTTTGATGGGCGAAATTACTCCCGATAGCGGAGAAATCAGCTGGGGAGTTACAACGACACAAGCCTATCTCCCTCTGGATAACTCGTCCTATTTCGATACCAATTTGAATTTAGTCGATTGGCTGAGACAATTCTCCAAAGACCCAGACGAATCCTTCGTCCGGGGATTCTTAGGGAGAATGCTTTTTTCCGGAGACGAATCGTTGAAACAGGCTAGCGTACTTTCCGGTGGAGAAAAAGTGCGTTGCATGCTTTCTCGCATGATGCTCAGTGGTGCGAACGTTCAAATATTGGACGAACCCACCAACCACTTGGATATGGAGTCCATCACGGCTCTCAATAATGCTTTGACGAACCTTGATGGGAATGTATTATTTGTATCCCAAGATCACCAGTTTGTCCAAACCATTGCCAATCGGATCATTGAAATCACACCTAAAGGACTACTCGATCGAGTGATGACGTTTGATGAATATCTCGAAAACGAGGACGTAAAAGTCTTACTAGAAACCATGTATAACTAAGACTTTAGTCCCTTCATTCCATATTATTTTTATATGGATTAGCATTTGACATGCAACCAACTCTTAGATATACTTAAGGTAGCTCGTTAAAACTAGTGGATTCAAAGCTTACCTTCTCTATTACCTAAGGCTCCGGGAAGAAGTTGGTGAACTTACCATGTAGCACGGGTAATATAGTAGTGGAGGTTTTTTTATAATGTTTAATGACAAAGTGTTAAGTTGTAAAGACTGTGGCCGGGACTTCGAATTCACAGCATCTGAACAAGAATTCTATGCTGAAAAAGGGTTCACCAACGAACCTGGACGTTGCCCTGAGTGCCGTGCAGCTAAAAAAGCACAAAACCGTAACGATGGCGGTGGCGGATATTCTCGTCAACAACGCGAAATGTTCCCAGCTATTTGCGCTACTTGCGGAAAAGAAACTACGGTTCCTTTCCAACCTTCTGGCGACAAACCTGTTTATTGCCGTGAATGCTACCAGCCACGTGCTCGTAGCAACTGGTAAATCGTTATTTAGTAGAAACTCTCTTGGGCTTAATGCTTGGGAGAGTTTTTTTCTTTATTCTGCCAAAGCAAAAAGTTCACTCTTCGGGTGGTTCCCCTTCTCTCCACCACGTTGTCTTTACCATTCCTGTCTGGCTCTCCTCTTCCTTTGAACTCAGAAGTATATAAAAAGTCCAAGCTAGTAATTTCTAATGTGTACCCTTTGTAAAGGACAATTAAAAAAAGCTTTGCAACATAAGAAGATGATTTCTGTATTGAGTATTGAACGGGAGTCATCTTCTTTAAGTTCCATTGATATCTGTAGCTGTTTGATATCTGTAGTTGTTTAATTTCATGCTTTAATTCTTCTAGAGTTTCGCATGACTTTATGTATGCTTCATCTTTAAAATGGCGCGCACTTTTGCCTTGTTGTAATACCAATGTATAATTGTTTTATATTTTGAACTCCTGCGTCTTGCGTGGTGGGAAGCAAAGTATATACAAAAAGCGGTTCGCTTGGATTAAATACGGGAAGATTACAAAAGAAAACTTTTATAAATGGTCTGAAAAGGCACGGGCGAAACGGGAACTGTGCGTTAAGGGGAAAATTTCGCTGGAGGAGTTTCAGGAGTGACTGGAGGAGTGATGAAT
>DATMYU010000160.1:0-4187 GCA_035560775.1 Desulfosporosinus sp. | reverse complement strand
CTTTATGCGATAATTTGCTTTAGAATAAAAACGACCAAAATACTTAAGATCCAAGCTAATCTCACGCAAATAATGTGTCTTTTCTGACTCCGTAAGGTCCATTTTCGCCAGAGGTTTTGAATATTGATCAAAAAACTCTATCCGTTGCACAATGTTCTTAGCCCGATCTGCAAGCACAATTGTAACGGGATCAACTTTCTGTAGCTTTCTCCAATAAACTTCCATAAATCCACTTGGCGGTAAGGCGACAATATAATTATCTTGGTTACTTTCAATAATTTTCTCTAACACCACTGCGACCTTTTGACGAAAGGCATCCATCGTGAAGAACTCCTTTTTGAGGAATTCAATTGGTTTGGCATAATATATCTCTACCTCATAATCTAGATCAAAAAATTTAAACCCAATTTCCTGAGCCAATTGCTTACCAATGGTTGTTTTTCCGACACAGCTTACCCCACTGAGAAATAATCGCATTTACTAGTCACGCTTTCTTAGTTTTTCTTTATCAATCTGTTAGATCCTGTCTTCTTCGTCTAAGCGCCGTTCAATCTCTTCATCAGTCAAGTCAAATTGTCGAGCGTATTCTCGTGCCCGTTGTCTCTGGGCATAATAATCCTGTTTGCGTTGCTCTCGATCAAGTAAAGGATTCTGCTTCCTACGTCCTACATTTCGTAAACTTCGATAAATAACGTAACTGATGAGTGAAGTGAATAGCAGCATGATAATACTCTGATTTCCAAAGCCAAAACCTATGATCACACTGTTCACCTCCGAAAAGTCTTGTTTCCTTATATTCTACCATAGTGGTACTTAAGCATTCTAAAGAATTTTCTTCGCTTCGTACGCAAAAACCGTTGCCAGCTTGCATGTGTATTGCCTCTTCGAATGATATACCATGACGTAGAAGACCTTCTGTAAACTGGTAATTCAAATTTGTAATTTAGGGGTGTTTCTATGGAGGAAACTATAATTCAGGCCATTGTAAAGGCCCAAGCTTCGCAAGTAAAGCAAAAAAAATCAACCGTTCGGTTGATTTAGAAGGTGTATTTTTCATAAAGAATGCTTTCTCAGAAATGGCACCTCTTTTGTTTTGGGTTCGGAGAGCTTGAAGGGGAAATTCGGAGCTTCTCTTAACGATAGGGCCTTTTATTATTGGTCAATCCCACCAGATAGTCGATACTGGTTTTATAGAATTCAGCAAGTTTAATAAGTGAGGTACTAGGAATATCAAGGGCACCGCTTTCATATCTGGAATAGGTTGTTTGGCTTACCTTCAGCATGGTGGCAAGCTCTTGCTGAGTCAAGTCCCTGTCTTCTCGTAAATCGCGCAATCGTCGGTACATGATGTTCACCCCACCGACATTTTATAATATGCGGTAATCGCATATTGATTTTTATGCGATTACCGCATATTATAGTGAGTGTAAACCACTATTGGGGTGATGAACATTGGTGAATTATAAAGAAATGTATAGTATACTTTTTAACAAAATGACAGATATCATAGAAGAAATCCAACAGATACAGCGCCAAACGGAAGAAATGTACTTAGAAAGTAAGGACAGTGAATTTGTTCTTCTGAAATCATGCAAGGATTCAGACCACCCAAGGAAGCAAGAATAATTTGGAAGTGTCAAATAGCCCCCACCTAAAATTAGATGGGGGCTATAGCTATTTAACTTCGTCACTACTTTATATAGATATGGTTAAGTTGGACCCCTTCAAGGTTATAATCAGCACGTATAATGCGGTGTCAGGGGACGGTTCTTTGTCACATTCCGATACGCTCTGGACCATGCCTCTATTTATCACAAGGAGCAATGCAATTCCTCTGACTAGAATGGGGTCATGCGAAAATAGTTTTTAGAATTACGACTTTATCAATATTTAGAACAGTATTGGTCAGGCTAATGAGGGTAACTACTCCATTTATAATCATTTGGCACCCTAGCAATTCCAGCTTTAACTGGGTTATTGTGTATATATCTTATGGCTTCAAGCAAATAGGCATCTGTTTCAACAGCTTGGCTTTTAAACCTGTCATGAAACAGATGCCCTATTCTTTCATATTTCTTATTAAAATAATAGACATAACTTGACTATTTCGTTTTACAGCCCGATACTGCTGTTTGCTGCTGTTTGGTTTGTCAGGAACAGTCATCTCAATTAAGCCAAGTTCCAACGCGGGGCGCAAATGATTGTTGCTGAACGTTGGACGGTGCTTAAGTCCAAGCCGCTCCAAAAGCTCTTTTGCGGACAGCGTTTCGCTGCCTAAAGCGGACACCAGGCGCTCGACTTGATCGGTGACTTGCTCGCGAACTTGTTCGGTTTGCATAAGATCATTGAAAGCATCTCGGATCACGCGGAGCATAAATTCAACAAAAGCTGTTGAATCCGCCGCTTTGTCGGCAACAACCAATATGGTGTAATACTCCTGTTGACGTTCGCGGATTAAAGTCTCCACAGGCAACCAGTTAAAGATTGGATCGCCGACCTTGAGCGGGATGGTAACCAAGGACTGTTTTTGCATTGTTCACGGGCATTGTACTGAGGTGTCCCTGCTTGCTTCATCAAATCGAAAAATACTTTTTCTGTGTTAGTAACTACTGCTCCTATAGAAAAGAAACAAAAAAAGAACACTCCAGATGACTTGTCCGAAGTGTGCCCATAAGTTTACGATATATTGTTCCTAAGGGCGCCTATAGGGAGCAGACCCCCTCCAGATGATTAACCTTCGTATCTCAGGTGACTCTGTATTGCAGCCAAAAAAGTTTCAGCATTTTCTAGCAATTCAATAGCATCTTCAGTATCGACTGTCACAGTTGCCTCACCATAATCCCCTTGTTGCCGCAAATCAAAGGCACGGTGCAGAGTCTTGCTTAACTCTTTTGGTAGAAATCCAGTTTTTACAAAATGGCGGTCAAATAGGCCGATCACACCGCTATGTTTAGCAGAACCCAAGTCCATTGTAGCTAAAACAGCCAATACCGCGTAAAACATCGCATAGTAAGAACGGTTAACAATACTCCTAGGACTACCTTGAGCTTTCAAGAGTTTTTTCGCATCCACAAGAACTTCCATTGACAAGTCCAACCTGTATTGGATCAAAGTAAGCAATATCGGGTTTTCCGTCATATTGAAATCCCCTCAGTTTTAATTGCTTTACAAAGCGTAGAAACGGAAAATGCACCATTTTTCGCCTCACTCTGTGGAATAACCAAAGGTGAAATTACTATGTCATTCTCGAAACCAATTTCCCAGACCAAATCGCTGATTAAACGCCTTTGCTCTCGTGATATTGGCCCGGTTTCCAGATATAGATCAAGGTCTGAATCAGTGCTAGCTTCCCCTCGCGCCCGCGAACCAAATAGCCGAACTTCATATAGTAGAATTTTTTCACCAATACTTTGTTTCACTTTCTTGGATATCTCAATATCTTTATTACCAGTTGCATGCATGTTATAGTCCACACTTTGTTCTTCTGGAGAATCGCGAGTTACCGATTCTACGATTTTGCCAACTAATGGGTTAGGAATTGTCTCCATCGTGCCAACCCCCTTCTTCCCTTTGTCATATTATACCATACATTGTAAGGTAGAAAAAGAACAGGTCCCAATGCTTTTTCTGCCTTACAATGCTCTCTCTCATCTTAATAATGGCGAGTGGCTTGTCAGCTCATCTCAAAAGATAGTTCCTTGAATGCTTTGTCCAGGCTCTCGTATAAAAAGCGATATTATTTACACTTCAATAGAATGCCCATTCTCTAAATTATTGCAACGCCAATGGCGTTATATCCTCCTGCGTACAATTTACCAAGCCTCATTCCCTCAAGAGCCGCGAGCTCTTTTATTGTGGTCACTCCCCTGGCAGATAAGGCTGATAATAGAACATTGCCACAGGCAAGAATGCTTGGGCACGGATATTTGGGGTAACGTTATTGGATTACTGACATGTGTCTCGATCTCTCAATTCCATATTAATACCACTTAGAAACATCTTTCGAAATTCATAGCAAGAATAGCTTTAAGGTCATCCTAATATCTCGTACAACCTCATCGACGCCTCGTCCGGCTATCTTTATGCGATAATTTGCTTTAGAATAAAAACGACCAAAATACTTAAGATCCAAGCTAATCTCACGCAAATAATGTGTCTTTTCTGACTCCGTAAGGTCCATTTTCGCC
>DATMYU010000159.1:0-8320 GCA_035560775.1 Desulfosporosinus sp. | reverse complement strand
GGATAAGCAAGCTAAACTGCTCGATTTGTAGAAGTTGGAAACATACTTTTTTCGGAGGAGTGTGAACAGTGAACAAATACGTTTTAATACGGGAAGAAGCCGTTCTATTGGTAATAGACATTCAAGATCGGTTAGTTCCTGCTATGAAATATGGAGAACAAGTTATTCGAAATACCAATATCCTAATCCCACTTGCCAAAAAATTAGGAATTCCGATACTCGCCACAGAACAGTATCCCAAAGGCCTAGGAAAGACCGTTTCAGAACTGAGTGTCAATCTCGAGGAAGCGTTAACTTACGAAAAGGTTAGCTTTTCGGGCTGCACCCGTGAAGTGACGTCAGCATTAAAGAAGTTAGGAAGAAAAAAGATCATTATTACCGGAATGGAAACCCATGTTTGCGTTTTTCAAACGGTAAGGGATTTACTTGCTCAAGGTTACCAGGTTTTTGTTGTGCGTGATGCTGTGTGTTCACGGACCAAGGAGAATTACCTAAACGGGTTATCTCTTATGTTGTCTATGGGAGCAGTGGTTACTGACACAGAAACAGTATTCTTCGATTTGATGATGGAAGCGGGTACACCTCTATTCAAGGAATTTTCCAAATTGATTAAATAGGTTCAAACAACATTAGAAAGCCCTTAATAAGTTAAAGTGTACCCTATACAGACTTCCTGCCGCTTAAGCGGCAGCACTGATGAATGAAATAATGCTTATTCCTGGGCAGAAAGTATAAGTTTTGGGTAGCATGATTCGGGTGGTATAAGCGCAACTAGGCGGCCGCCAGCCTGCGGCTGACAGAATGACTAATACGTGCGAAGACAGTGTCTTCGGGCGCCAGCCAAGTTTTCTTTATACCTATACAGGAAGTATAGGTTTTTGAGTAGCCTAATTCTGGTGGTATAAGTGCAACTAGGCGGCCGCCGGCGCCTGCGGCTTGGCGCCAGCCAAGTTTTCTTTATGTTGTTCGGGAGAGAGTAAGGCAAATTGAAATTAGAGTGCTTAAAAAATTAATGTTTAAATTTTCAAAGATAAAAACATATTGGGCCTCTTGAAGAGCATAAAACCTCACTAAATCGGGCATCGTACCTATTTAAGGACATCTACTATGATGACTATTGCAGAGTGCGGAGGGGTTTTGGTGCGGTTTTTAGCGTTCTTGCTCGCTGCGGCTATTTTACTATTGCTTAGCTTAGCACTGAAGGCTGAAGTGGATTTTCGATATCGGCGGATTGAAGAGAATGATCATATTGATATCGATTTTCGTGCCTTTCACGGGTTATGGCATACTCAATATCAAATTCCAACCCTTCAATTAGAGTGGGAGAAGGGTCCCCAGGTTGAAATAGAGCAGGTTGTCAAAGCGAAAGGCGGGGAACGCCAGGCAACGACAAAGGCGCGGATTCGCTATATACGTCGAGGCTGGTTAGTTCGTCTATGGCTAAAGGTTCCCCGTATTATGGGGTCCTTTAATCGCCTGAAGCGCCAATTCTACAGAGGGATTCATTGTAAGGGGATTAACTGGCACATAGAAATAGGATACAAAGATGCGTCCCAAACGGCGATTGCCGTGGGAACTTTCTGGACTTTGTTTGGTTTTGCACTTTCTCGCCTTTATCAACAGGTAATAGTAGAGGTCCCCTGTCCAGCGTTGGTTGTTGTGCCACAATTTAATAAAGAGGTTTTTTTATGTGATATTCGATGCATATTCCATTTGAGAATCGGTCATATTATTTTTGTAGGATTAAATGTATTGCGAACGTTTAGGCGGGATATAAGGGGGTAGACCTATGGGGAATCATCCTATTGAATCGTTGATGAAAACAGCCATGGAGAGTATCCAACAAATCGTAGATGTAAATACGATTGTTGGTGATCCGGTAGAAACTCCTGATGGATCCGTGATCATTCCAATATCACGGGTTTCTTGTGGTTTCGCAGCAGGTGGTAGCGAGTTTGCACCACCGGAGGATAATAAAGAAAATGCGAATACAGGAGGTACACCACCCCCACTTCCTTTTGGAGGCGGTGCAGGAGCTGGAGTGTCAGTGCAACCTGTCGGTTTTTTGGTCGTAGGGAACGGGGCTATTCGACTGCTTCCTGTCGATAGTAATGTGGTAGTTGATCGTTTGATCGATACGGTCCCTGACTTATTAGACCGGGTAGCGGGAATGTTTCACAAGAAGAAGAAAACATCGGATGACATTATCATTGCCCGTGACTAAACAAAACGTTTAAAAGGCAGTTCGCGCCATCGCAGCGCTTATGCATCTTTGGCTCTTCGTCTCGAACGTCAGGTCCGAGTCTTAGCTACAGGGACACTCTGCCATCCATGGCCAACACAATAATAAGCATAAGGACAAATAAAGAAAACTTGGCTGACGCCAAGCCGCAGGCGCCGGCGGCCGCCTTAGCACTTATGCTTCCAGATAGTATATAACAAACAGTTATACTTTCTGACTAGTACCAAAAAAGAACGGGATGATCTCGTTCTTTTTTGGTTGTCCTTTTCATACCTATACAGAAAGTATAAGTTTTAAGTTGCATAATTCAGGTGGTATAAGTGCAACTAAGGCGGCCGCCGGCGCCTGCGGCTGACAGAATGACTAATACGTGCGAAGACAGTGTCTTCGGGCGCCAGCCAAGTTTTCTTTATACATTCTATGCAGGGGGTGAGAAATGGTTAATCTCATCTGGCTATTAATGTTGGCAACAGGCATTATTGTCTCTGCGCTCAATGGGCACATCGAAAGTGTAACGGTTTCTGCTCTGAAAGCAGCAGAACTGGGTGTTGAGGTGGCCATTGAACTAATCGGCGTTATGAGTTTATGGTTAGGCCTCATGCGTTTGGCAGAAGAAGCTGGCTTTGTTAAGGGGATCGCGCGTTTGTTTGGTCCTGCAATTCGCCGCTTGTTTCCATCCCTTAGGCCGGATAGTCCAGCACTTGGGGCGATTATTATGAATTTAAGTGCCAATATCTTAGGGTTGGGTAATGCCGCGACCCCTTTTGGTTTGAAGGCTATGCAAGAACTTCAAAAAGAAAATCAGACACCTGATGTAGCAAGTCCTGCAATGATAACGTTTCTTGCTTTAAATACGTCTTGTATCACGCTAATTCCAGCTACAATTATAGGAGTGCGTCTTAAGGCAAACTCTGCCAATCCAACGGAAATTATTGGAACAACAATCGTCGCGACAGGATGTGCTATGTCCGTTGCCATCATCGTAGATTACCTTATTCGTCACAGGAGGAACAAATGAACGCTATTGCCGAGATTTCTCGTTGGGCGATTCCACTACTCCTATTACTTATCCCGGTGGTGGCCTACCTTCGAAAAGTCCCTGTCTATGAAGCCTTTGTCGCTGGAGCGGAGGATGGATTCAAAACCGGAGTGAGGATACTTCCTTTTTTAATTGGAATGCTTGTGTCGATTAGAGTTTTTGTAGACTCCGGAGCACTCAACATAGTAGCGCATTGGTTACAGCCACTCTTCGAGCTTTTAGGATTGGATCCTAATTTCGCTGCTATTATACCATTGGCTATTATGCGTCCCTTAAGTGGATCGGGGGCCTTAGGAGTAGCAACACAACTCATCAATCAACATGGGCCGGATTCTTTCATAGGGCGTTTAGCGTCGACCCTTCAGGGGAGTACGGACACCACATTCTTCGTACTTACTGTGTATTTTGGTTCCGTCGGAATCAAAAAGTATCGCTACGCTCTCAAATTAGGATTATTAGCGGATCTCGTTGGCTTGATCGTCTCTGTTTGGATTGTCACCAAGACGTTTTATTGATACTAGTCTGAAAGTATAACTTTCAGTTACATACTTTCTGGAAGCATAAGTGCAGCAACTAAGGCGACAGCCTGAGCCTGAAGGGGCCCGCCGCCCTTGGCTACAGGGACACTTTTGCCATCTATGGCCAGCGCTTGGCGTTAAGCCTTAGTTTTCTTTATCCATTCTTTGTGCATACTAACAATGGACCGAAAGGGGGGCATTGTATAGTATGCTATATATCGTTTTACCCGTGTATAATGAAGATCAAGCGCTTCCAGATTTGTTGGAAGATATTGAACAAAATTGCGCTCCAATCCCTCATCAGATCGTCGTCGTCAATGATGGGAGTACAGACCGTACTCAAGAAGTCGTTCAGAATTATGCCCGAACCCATAATAATATACACAGAGTTAATCACGATCAAAACCAAGGGCTTGGGGCCGCTTTAAATAGTGGTTTTCAGTATGTCTTGAGCCTAAATGAAACTCAAAGTAACTTACCGAAAAACAGAGGCGACAAGGAGCAGAAAATTCCTGACCTGCTCATAACGATGGACGCAGATAATACCCAACCGGCGGACTGTATTCCCTTGCTTTATAAGGAAATCTGTTCTGGGGCTGACCTTGTGATTGCTTCTCGTTATATCCAAGGCGGTGAGCAGCATGGACTTTCTTTAGGGCGTAGAATTCTGTCTTGGGGAGCGGGGAAAGTCATGCATTATTTTCTTCCCATTACAGGAGTGCGGGATTATTCATGTGGTTACCGTGCTTATCGGCTTTCGATATTGGCTGAAGGAACTCGACTATATGGTCCGAATATTATTCAGAGTCGGAATTTTTCAGGAATGGTTGAATTGCTCTTGAAAGTTGCTCCCTTTGCAGAGCACGTCACCGAAGTCCCCTTAAAACTTCATTACGAACTTAAAAAAGGTGCTAGTAAAATGAAAATAGGGGCCACGATTTGGGGATATGTCCAGTTAATATATCAGATGAAACGCAAGAGGTGGAGGGCAGTAGAATGGGTCGAGGAATAAGACATTTACTCTTGTTTCTGATTCTGCTGGTTGCCTTGGGAGTTCGGCTGAAGGGAATAACGAACCCATTGTTAGATGATCAAGGATGGCGCCAGGCCGATACGGCGAGTATGGCTACACATATGCTTGGGCATTTAACGGATATTCCGAATGTTTTCTCCCCTCAGCTCAATTATGATGGGGTTACGCCCCAAAAGGTCGAATTGGAATTTCCCTTTTTACCTTACCTTCTGGCATGTACTTGGACACTGTTCGGATGGGCAGATAGTTGGGGACGTCTGTGGTCGGTTGGGCTATCCTTGATTGCGGTGGGAGGAATCTATGATTTAGGGCGGAGGATGTTTACGGATCGGGCCGGGTTAATGGCGGCGGCCATTTATGCCTTAATGCCTTTATCAATTTATTATGGACGAGTTATTATGCCTGAACCAATGGCCCAGGCTTGGAGTATTTGGGCATTGGCCATGATCTGGAGATGGGGAAACACCCAGGAGGGGAAAGGGAGTTGGAAAGTAGGCTTGTTAATGGCCGGGGCAATCTTAGCAAAGCTTCCTCAGCTCATGTTGTTGCCGGTCGCTCTCTTATTTGGTTTTTCCTCTCTAAATAATAAGCGCTTAGATCAGCTTGTTCGCTATAGTATTATTGCGCTTATTCCACCTGTGGTATACTATTTATGGGTACATTTTAACGTAGCGCCAACGAGTCAGTTTGTTTCCGGAATTCTGACTGGGAAAGTGGTAGATACGAGTAACTTGGACTGGAAACTATTAAGTAAGAATATTCGGCGAGGATTTACCGATGGTGTTCTCCTTCTTTCCGGAGTGGGCCTGTGCCGCCTGATCTTTTCCCGTTCTCTGGCGCGTCTGGCCCTCTTAGTTTGGGGGGGCATTGCCGTTCTTTATATTGGTGTGGTTTGTGTCCGTATCCCTTTTGATTACTACTTAGTTCCTATTTTACCCCTTGTAGCGTTGTTAGGCGCCTATGCTCTTGATGGGATATGTTCTCTACCAGGAACAGTGATTGCAATTATGCTATTAGTATTGATCAACCGAGAAGCTTATACCCACTTAACGTTAAAGTATGAGTGGAATCAGGAATACCTTAGCCAAGCAAGGTGGATTAAAGACCATACTTCGGACTCGAGTATTCTTGTCTTAAGCGATCCACCACCAATGACGTTTTATTATGCGCATCGTGTAGGGTTTCGTTTAACTGAGGTTGTGGATAAGGAAATTCCCGCTAAAATACTCCAACGATTCCCCGGCGATTACTTTGTTCATCTTCCCCAAAGTAAGCAAAAAGAACTATTTTGGGAAAACGTTCAGAATAGCTATCCGGAAGTTGGACCGGGTATTTTTGATCTAAAAAACCCCGATTCTAAGCAAAAAGTTCGATGATATTACATAGCAAAAGGAGACCAGAGATTCATGGAAGGTGAGAATATGGCTCAAGATGAAGAGGCTGGAGAACGCTTGCAAAAAGTGCTGGCCCAGGCTGGAGTGGCCTCTCGCCGACATTCGGAGCGACTTATTCTAGACGGTCGAGTGACGGTCAACGGGTATACGGTTTCTGCTTTGGGGACAAAGGTCAGCATTCAAGACCACATCGAAGTGGATGGGAATCTAGTTCGACGATCTGAGGAGTTGCACTATTATCTACTCAATAAACCGGTCAGCGTAATTACCAGTGCCAGTGATCCCCGAGGGCGTCCCACCGTAGTTGATTTACTGAAAGATGTCCCAGTGCGGGTTTATCCAGTTGGCAGGCTGGATTATGACACATCGGGCTTATTGGTGCTTACGAACGACGGAGAATTAGCCCATCGCTTAATGCATCCCTCGTATGGGGTAGAGAAAACGTACCGGGTGTGGGTACAGGGACCGGTGGGTAATAATGCTCTTGAAGTTTTAAGGCAGGGGGTACCTCTAGAAGATGGAAACACCGCTCCGGCTATAGTTGAGCGCATGAGCGGTGTTTCAAAGGGAACGAAGGTTGATTCTAGGGGTAAGCATTTGGAAGTCTTAGAGGTGACAATCCATGAAGGCCGAAATCGCCAAATTCGTCGGATGTTTACAGTAATCGGATATCCAGCGGTTAAACTTGAACGAATTAGATTTGGATCGATAACTCTGGAAAATTCACTCTGTACAGGCGCCTATAGGGCACTGTCAGTGGAAGAAGTCCAAGAATTGCGTTCCAAAGTAGGGCTAAAAAGTTAACCAATAGGGTAAATAGGATGTTCAATTTCCGTATTCCATTTCTCAATGTCTCTTCCTCCAAAGGAACGTAAGGCATTGGCCACGGAATTGATTTTTTCATGGTTCGTTTGGATCAGAACGAGCCAATGCCCTGTGCGCACTTCGTGTTCGTAATGTCTTGCTCGTATTTCAGAAAGCCCATAGATGAGGAGTACTTCAACAAGCCCTCGGCCTTGAGGTTGGTGCATGAGCTGACCGGCCAGCGGCCCTGCAACAACAACTTCGCCCAGGTTTGGTACAACAAACGGCGGCGCCTGAACCAGCCAAGCATTAAATTTGTCTAAGTTAATCTCGCTGGGGTAATAAGCTAATTCATTGGCAATTTCTTCGCGAAATTCGCCTTGATGGATAAATTCGGCTCGAACGATGACCGATAGTTTACTATTCGCCAAGGATTCCCCTTGAATCTCCTCGATCGCTTCTTTCGTCTGTTGAGGTCCTTTGAAAATGGCAATGACGGTTTTTCGCATTTCTTATAGCCTCCTTGTAATAGCACATCGTTACATTTTATTTAGTATGTCCACAAATCACAACCCTAGCAAGGATTGCAGGAGAAAATTAAACCCATGCAGAATTATTCTAGGATCTGTCGCGAAATAGAAAGATATAATGGTTAAAATAGGGAAATGGAGAGAAGCAATTATGAAGATTCGGATTGGAAATGAGCTACTTACCGAACACGTTAGAGTTCGGATTCGACTGGATTATCGGGGTGAATCACGGAGTGGACGTTTTTTCTTTGGGGGCAAGAATAAAGAAGAAATGGCAGAATCGACGAGAGAACAACAGGTTGCCTTATTACGTAATGTTCCGCTTCAAGGAGTCATGATGGAAGATGTTGATTTGAGTCTAGATGTTTATACGGTGACTGAAGGGGATGGGAGGCGTAGCCATGAGGTCGCCTATGCGCCTATTGTTTTGACGCTAAGGATCGAAAACCTTGACGATGTACTACCGCTATTGATTAAACACGAATTTCGCAAAATTGAGTTTCTAAGCCCTGAAAACATCTCTCTTCACCGATTGGACATGGAACGATTGCTTTTTCGTTTAAGCCAATCATTTCAGCAAGAGATTAAATCGCTAGAACAGAAATACTCAGGCTAAGTGTTAAAAATGTTAAAAGTGTTAACAGAGGCTTCCAATGCGGAAGCTTCTTTGCGTCTCGCTGATTAACAAATAAAAAGTTTGTGAAAAATGTTTTTATCTTTTTTGATTGGATTTGATATTGAAATTTTCACAAAATTAGAT
>DATMYU010000158.1:0-11005 GCA_035560775.1 Desulfosporosinus sp. | reverse complement strand
CTCTCCATTCCTGTTCCCTATAGGAATGAAAGCAGTCTGGAGCAAAGGAAGCCCTAAATAAATTTTTAAAGTTGCCTATCAATTACAGAAAGGAGGTGTAAAAGTGCGTAAATCATTAGTTGGGATTACTCTGATCATTATCATTATGAGTATGTTTTCCACAATGGCCTTTGCCGCGGCCCCACATGAAAACTGGAATGAAGTTGTAGACGAAATGGAGACTGCCCTGGATAAGTCCTATGATATATATGCTTCAGGTGATGCGAAAGCTGCTAAAGCGCAAGTCGATGTTGCTTATTTCGGATATTATGAAAAGCTGGGCTTCGAAAAGACGGTTATGGCACATATTTCAGGCAACCGCGCAGCCGAAGTTGAATACCAGTTCAGCTTTGTAAAAAAGGCCATTACTGCCGGTGACCCAAAGAATGAGGTCAGAGCCTCGCTGGATAAGCTGGTTGGCCTATTGCGCGAGGATGCAAACAAATTGGATGGCAAAAAGGAAAGTCAGGTTAGCGTTCTGTTGGCCTCACTCCTTATCATAACCCGAGAAGGTTTTGAAGCCATCATTATCGTGGGAGCCATTATAGCTTATCTGATAAAATCCGGGAACAAGCAAAAAACCAGTGCGGTTTATTGGGGTTCTCTCATTGCGCTGGCTGCAAGTGTCCTGATGGCAGTCCTTCTAAGCAAACTGTCGGGCTTAAGTGGCGCAAATCAGGAAATCATCGAAGGTATGACTATGCTGGTTGCGGTGGTAGTTCTCTTTTATGTCAGCAACTGGATGGTTTCCAAGGCCGAAGCTGCCGTTTGGACGAACTACATAGAAGGAAAGGTTCAAAGCTCGATCACAAAGGGGAGTCTGTTTTCCCTGGCGTTTGCAGCGTTTCTCGCAGTTTTCCGCGAAGGTGCCGAAACGATTTTGTTTTATAAGGCATTATTAGCAGGCACCAAAACCTATATCAACATGGTCTGGGTTGGACTTGGGATAGGATGCGTAGTGCTTGTGATTATTTACCTCCTAATTCGCTTCGTGAGCATCAAACTGCCGCTAAAACCGTTTTTCCTTGGCACCAGCATATTGATGTTTATTATGTCCATTTCCTTTGTCGGTTCCGGCATCAAAGAGTTGCAGGAAGGCAATGTCGTTGGCGTTACATCAGTTCCGGGCATTTCTTCATTCGATCTGTTAGGCATATATCCAACGCTGGAAACGCTAATTCCTCAAATACTTTTGCTGGCACTGACGGTTGGTACCTTCATTGTTCATATCAGAAAATGGCGGAAAGCGCGTACTACCGGTGCCACTGCGGGGAAAGCGTAACCCTAGTCCCCGCTGAAACTTAAAGAAGTGATGGAAAAATAAATATTTTGGAGGGATAAACAAATGAAAATTAAAAAAATAGCAGTTCTTTTCGTCGCAGTTGTAATGTTCACGTCTCTTGGCCTTACGGGCTGCACATCGGGCGCGAATGATCCTGCCCAGCCCAGCAAACCTGCGACAAATAACGACACTTCCAAAGAGAGTGCTAACGGTGCAGCAGCTCCCGGTGAGGTTGCCGGTTTTGAGGAATTCCCGATTGGCGATGACCTCGAACTGGGACCTCTGAATGTTGCCGCTGTTTATTTCCAACCGGTGGATATGGAACCGACGGGCAAGAGCCTTCCAGCGGCCCAGTCCGATATGCATATAGAGGCGGATATCTCTGCACTGAAAAACGACCTGGGCTATGGTGTAGGCAATTTTGTCCCAAATCTGACCGTCAATTATCTAATTACCAGCAAAGACGGTAAAACAAAAGTGGAAGGAACCTTCATGCCCATGAACGCAAGCGATGGCCCTCACTATGGCGCAAATATAAAGCTGGGCCCAGCAGGCACCTATAAGGTTAAGTTTTCCATTGAAAATCCCGAAGCACAGGGTTTTCTCCTGCATGTTGATAAGACAACGGGCGTTACCGGCCGTTACTGGACCGAACCGCTGGTAGCGGAGTGGGATTTTGATTACGTCCCAAGAGTTTGGTAATGGGTTGCTTTCATTCATTGGGCTTATGATATAAAATCCATTCCGCGCCATGGAAAGGCTTGCGCTTGTGCGCAAGCTTTCCATGGCTTCATTTTGAAGTTTTATATAAGGAGGTGGCTCCATGTTGAAATATCTCATACAGGTTGTGCAGAATTCACTGACAACCGCCCTCCTTTTGGCGATGCTATTTGCGCTTATGCAGCTCGTTGGCGGAAAAAAGCAAAAAAGGTGGCTGTCTTGGGGCTTCATTGCAGGCGTTGTGGCTGCGTTTATCCTAGCGGTTTTAAAATTTTCCACCATACTGATAAACAGAGAATTTTTTAATATGGGTATTTTGTCTGTTGCGATAGTGTCGGAATTTATTTTCCTCATCCTTTCCTGGGGTGTTTTCTCAAAAAGAGTACCGGTACTTCATCAAAGGCTCTGGAATGCTATAAATTTCACCATGATCCTATCTCTTCTATTCTACTGCCTGCCGGATATACTGCTGTATCCCACAGAGTTTGTCATGGCAGGAAAAAGCGCATTAAGCACCGATTTTCTTTTCAAGTTCATTGGATATTTAATTGGGCTCCTTATTGTAGCCCTCACCGGGTTGGCTTTATACAAAGCCGGAAAAAGCTTAGCCTTTAAACTGGTCCGGATTCTGCTGACGGTGGGGCTTGTCGTCAATATGGTCAACCAGCTTGCCATGATTGTGCAGCTTTTGCTGGCAAGACGTATGATCCCTATGCCGAAGTGGCTTTTCTCCATGATTATACCGGTCATCAACCATAACGAATATTTTCTCTATGCTATCCTGGCTATAACGGCAATAGTTCCGATTGTACTGTGGATAAAAAGCTTGAATCCCAAAGAAACTTACACAAACCCGGCTGAACACCGTAAAATCCGGGCTGCTTCACGCAGACAACGCCGTTGGTGTTCTCTTATTCTGGCAGGGTGTGTACTTGCAGTTCTAAGCTTAACGGTTGTAAAAGCCTATGCTGAAAGAGCGGTCGTCCTTTCCCCTGCTGAACCCATGACCATCTCGGGCAATAAGATTTTGATCCCGCTGGAAAATATCAACGACGGCCATCTGCACCGTTTTGCCTATACCGCTTCAGACGGAACGGAAATGCGTTTTATCGTCATTAAGAAAAATGAAGCTGCTTTTGGTGTAGGTCTCGATGCTTGTGATATATGTGGTCCAACTGGCTACTATGAGCGGGATGACGAGGTAGTTTGTAAGCTTTGCGATGTGGTTATGAATGTTTCCACCATTGGTTTTAAAGGTGGCTGCAATCCTGTCCCCCTTTCCTATACCTTAAACGGCGGAACGATGGTGATACAAACTCAAAATCCGGAAAATGAAAAGAAACGCTTTAAATAAGGAGGTGACCGCATGTTCTGGAGAATGGTAAAAGGTGCGCTGTTCCGGCAAAAAGGAAAAATGTTGATGATTGCCTTCACCATTGCCTTAGGCGCCTCTCTCGCTACAGCAATGCTTAATGTCATGCTGGATGTTGGAGATAAGGTCAATCAGGAGTTAAAGACTTATGGAGCTAATATCAACGTTGTTCCAAAAGAAGCTTCCCTGCTGGGAGATCTTTACGGTGTGGAGGAAGGCTCCGGCGTATCGGATAAATATTTAAAAGAATCGGAGCTTGGGAATATCAAAACAATCTTTTGGGCGTTTAACATCGTGGATTTTGCTCCTTATCTTGAAACAAGGGTGAGTTTGAATTCTCAGTCAGATAGCATTGAGCTGGTTGGAACATGGTTTAAGCATCATCTGAGTCTACCTACCGGAGAATCCCTGGATACCGGCATGAAAAACATGAAAAGCTGGTGGGAGGTGTCCGGCGACTGGCTCTCCGACGAGGATGAAAGCCAGGTCATGATAGGCAGCCTCGTTGCGGGCAGAAACAACATAAAGATCGGAGACACCATTGCTATCCACTCCAAAAATCAAACCAAAAAGCTGGTTGTAAAGGGCATTTTTAATTCTGGCAGTGACGAGGATAATCAGATTTATGTGCCTTTGAAAGTCGCACAAGAATTAATTGGGCGACAAGGACTTGTGAGCCGTGTGGAAGTCAGTGCTCTTACCACACCCGACAATGAGCTTTCCCGAAAAGCGGCGCAAAATCCTAAAAGTCTCTCCATTAAAGAATGGGAAACATGGTATTGCACGGCTTATGTAAGCTCAATTTCCTATCAAATCGAAGAAGTGATGACTGATTCTGTCGCAAAACCAATTCGTCAGGTTGCAGAATCGGAAGGTGCAATTCTTGAAAAAACGCAGCTGCTGATGCTGCTCATTACAATTTTAAGCTTGATTGGTTCGGCGCTTGGCATTTCGAATCTTGTTACAGCCAGCGTAATGGAGCGCAGTTCTGAGATCGGGTTGTTAAAGGCAGTAGGCGCTCATGACTCCCTTATCTCATTATTAATCTTAACAGAGATACTTATCACCGGAATAGTAGGTGGCATTGCGGGATATTTCGCCGGATTGGGATTTGCACAGATCATTGGGCAATCCGTTTTCGGATCGGCCATTGAAATCAAACCCTTGGTCATTCCCCTTGTGGCGGTACTGGTCTTGCTCGTGACTATAGCGGGAAGCCTTCCCTCCATACGACTTTTGCTATCGCTCCGACCGGCGGAAGTATTACATGGGAGGTGAGAAAATGAAAAAACAAGCAATGTATTTCAAGATGGTTACGAGTTCCTTGATCCGCCGCCGTTCAAGAATGCTGGTGGCGCTTCTGGCCGTGGCAATCGGCGCAACGATACTTTCAGGACTTATTACCATTTACTACGACATTCCCCGGCAGATGGGAAAAGAATTCCGGTCTTATGGTGCGAATCTCATATTCGTTCCTTCCGGAGATCAATCGACCTTAAGCGCTTCCACGATTAAAAAGGCAACAGGCTTTTTTCCGTCAAACAATATCGTAGGCATTGCTCCTTATCGCTATGAGACGGTAAAGCTCAATGAGCAGCCTTTTATGGCGGCGGGAACAGATTTGAAAGAAGTAAAAAAAGTTAGTCCATACTGGTATATTACCGGGCAGTGGCCAGCAAATAATGGTGCTGTACTCATCGGAAAAGAAGTGGCCGATCTCATTCACCTTTCGCCCGGAGATACTTTTACAGCCACCGGCACGAATGGGGCTGGAGAGAAATTCAGCCATGACTTTACAGTGTCCGGCCTCGTTCAGACAGGTGGTGCGGAGGAAGCATTTATTTTCATGTCTCTTCCCGACCTAGAGGGCATCATGGGGGACAGTGACCAAGTGGACGTGGTGGAATGCAGCATTGCAGCTTCTGAGGCAGCTCTTGGCGGCATGGTGAAACAGATTGGGGAGAATGTCCCGGAGATCACCCCCCGTCTTGTTAAACGCGTCACACAGTCCGAGCAAACCGTATTGGGCAAGCTTCAGGCACTGGTCTATCTTGTAACGGTCATTGTACTGCTGCTTACCATGATCTGCGTTTCAACCACCATGATGGCCGTTGTTACCGAACGACGAAAAGAGATTGGCTTGAAAAAAGCATTGGGCGCTGCCAACAAAAGCATTATTATGGAGTTCCTGGGAGAAGGCTTGTTTTTGGGCGGTTCGGGTGGAGTGCTTGGCGTTATACTTGGTTTTTTATTCGCTCAAGTTGTCAGCCAAAATGTATTTAGCCGCAGCATATCCTTCCAGCCACTTTTGATACCGATAACGCTTGTCGTATCGATATGCATTACCGGATTGGCCTGCCTGATTCCCGTCAGGAGAGCAACGGACATCGAGCCGGCAATTGTATTGCGCGGCGAATAAAGGAGGCTAAGTGATGAATCTATTAGAACTCAAGGATATTTCCAAAATTTACGGCAATGTAAAGGCTTTGCAAAATATCAACCTGAACGTCCAGCAGGGTGAATGGCTGGCCATCATGGGGCCATCAGGCTCTGGGAAAACCACCCTGATGAACATTATCGGCTGTATGGATAGGCCATCCAACGGTTCGGTCATTTTGGATGGACAGGATATCTCAAAGGAAGGACAAAAGGGTTTGACGACCGTTCGCCGTGATAAGATCGGGTTGATATTTCAGCAGTTTCATCTGGTCAACTATCTCACTGCGCTGGAAAATATCATGGTCGCCCAATATTATCACAGCATGCCCGATGAAAAGGAAGCGCTGCAAGCACTGGAACGTGTGGGTTTGAAAGAACGGGCCAAACACTTGCCCAGCCAACTTTCCGGCGGAGAACAGCAAAGGGTATGCATCGCCCGGGCACTTATTAACTATCCGAAGCTGATTTTGGCCGATGAGCCCACCGGGAACCTGGATGAAGCCAATGAAGGCATTGTACTGGAAATCTTCAAGCAGCTTCATTCGGAAGGCAGCACCATTGTCGTGGTCACCCATGACCCCGAAGTCGCTGAGGAAGCACAGCGCACGGTTGTATTGGAGCATGGCCGTATTGCCAGAATAACCGATAATAATAAGGAAATAAGGGGATGTGATTTATGAGAAAAAAGATCATCTACCTGGTGCTAACTCTTGCCCTGATGTTGTTGCTCTTGTTAGGATGTGGCAATAGCTCCGATAATATTGCGTATAAGGATGGGACCTATACCGGGAAAAGCAGTGAAGATGACCAGGGGGCATATGGAGAGGCCGCGGTCACCATTGATGACAACAAAATCACGAGCTGCAAATATGTTACTTGGCAAAGTGACAGAACTGTGAAAGATGAGGAATACGGCAAAGTAAATGGAGAAATTTCCAACCGGGACTATTATGATAAAGCACAGCTTGCCGTAAAAGCTATGCAGCAATATGCTCAGGAACTTGTGGAAGTTCAAAAGCTGGAGGATGTTGATGCTGTATCTGGAGCTACGATCGCCTACAACCAATTCGTTGAAGCTGCCAAAAAAGCTCTGGAAGAAGCGAAAAAATGATTCTCAGATACTAAAAGTACGTTATTTGTGAGGGATAGACATGATAAGAAATAGAGTTTTATCTGACCACAGCACTGAACCTTCGGATTTGATCCTACCACTTAATTTAATAAACCGTACGGTACCGGAGAAAATGTCAAAAACTTTTTTTGCTATGGGTACTGTGATGAATCTAACATTTTGTGGAAATTATGTGCAAAAGGCACTGGATGAAGCGGCCGCCCTCATTTCCAAGCTGGATTCCTTGCTGGCCAGAATGAGGACAGATAGCGAAATCACCCAACTGAATATTTCTACAAACAATAGGTGGATAAAGGTACACGATGACACGAATGCTGTATTGCGTGAAGCTTTATTGTATGCCGAAAAGACCAACGGTGCCTATGATCCTGCCATTGGTGCACTGGTAGATTTGTGGGATATTAAACATTGTGATAATCGAGATGAACAAGAGCTTCCAGATGGGGCTAAAATTCAAGAGACGCTTCTCATTTGTGATTATCGCCATATTGAAACAGACCACGCAGGACACTACCGGGTGCTTAATAGTGCCAGCATTGATTTGGGTGGCATAGCAAAGGGCTATGCCGCTGATAGAGTCTATGAACTATGCCGACAGCAGGAAATTTCCTCAGCGCTAATTTCTCTCGGAACATCTTCTCTGGCAGCTATGGGCGTAAAGCCGGACGGCAATCCATGGAAAATTGGACTGAAAGGAATTGACGAGAATAAAAACGCCTGTTTCGGTGTTGTTTACCTCAAAGATCAATTCTTATCCACTTCCGGCGATTATGAACAATATTTCATGAAAGACAGTCGGCGTTATCATCACATTATCGATAAAAAAACAGGCTATCCTTCAAACAGTGGCTTACGTTCCGTAACAGTTATTTCAAACAATGGGGCTTTGAGCGAAGCATACTCAACAGCGCTACTTATCATGGGATTGGATAAAGCCCTCTCTTTTCAAAAAAGTGAGGGTGGATTTGAAGCAATTTTTGTAACTTCGGATAAACATGTTGTTTGTACGGAAGGCATACTAAGTAAGTTTAAATTTAGGGGAAAAACATTAGGATACCATTGTAATCAAATTTAGGAGGCGATTGTTGTGAAAAACAGATTATTACCAGGTATGGTTATCGCTGCATTGGGGCTGCTGATTGCACTTATCCCGGTTTGCATATTCCCAACCTGCACAAAATTAATTGAAACCGCTGCGGGCGGCACAGTGCCAATGAAATGCTTTTGGTCCGGGCGGGCTGAGATTGGAATCGGTTTATTAATCCTTTGCGGTGGAGTATTGATCGCTTTATCCAGATCACCTTTTACAAGGATTGGCATCAGCCTGATGACAGCCTTGACAGGAATTTTAGGGATTTTAGTCCCCACCCTGCTGATTGGTGGATGCGAGATGGACATGATGCCTTGCAGGATGACGACGTTCCCGTCTTTAACGATATTGGGTGGTCTAACTGTGGCTGCATCTTTGCTTAACGCCCTATATTTATGGAGACAAAACAAAAAAACGGCTGGGATCGACGTATGAATAAAAAGCCACTGACCGTTTCCACAATTGCCGCAAATAATCTTAGACGCAAGCCGTTTCGGAGTATCAGCCTTATTTTCCTGGTATCCATTTTTGCTTTTACACTTTTCGGAGGGACGATCTTAGCAAAGAGCCTGGAAGGCGGTATGGATAGCCTCTCCAAACGATTGGGAGCTGATATTCTTGCAGTTCCATACGGCTATGAGGCAAACATTCAAAGTGCGCTCCTCAGAGGAGAACCGAGCACATTTTATTTTGACGAGCAAATAATAGGTAAAATTAATACCATTAAAGGCATTGAGCGTATATCTCCACAGCTTTATATTGCTACTCTGAATGCTGGATGCTGTACCTATCCCCTTCAGCTCATAGGCTTTGACCCTAAAACGGATTTTATCATCCAACCATGGTTGTCGTATTCACTGGATCATCCGCTTGCGGATGGTGAAATCCTGGTAGGCAGCAGCATAACTGCCAAAGTAGGGCAAAAGCTCAAATTTTTTGACCAAAATTTTTTAGTGGCTGCACAACTTGAAAAAACAGGTATGGGTTTTGATACTTCTGTTTTTATGAATTTCTCTACTGCCAAAAAGCTAGCGAAGGAATCCGAGCGGATGCAGCTGCATCCGGTAGCGGAGAATGATAATCTCATTTCCTCTGCCATGATTAAAATTAAAAATGGATACAACGTAAAGGACGTTGCCAATAACATTCTCCAGGCTTATGCCAAAGAAGGCGTGGCCGTTGTGGTTTCTAAAAATATGCTCAGCGATATTTCCGTAAGTTTGAATGGACTTTCCCTGTATATTTATATCCTTGCAGGTATTTTATGGTTCTTAGCCATTACCGTTCTTATTATTGTGTTTTCAGTTTCGTTAAACGAGCGCAAAAAGGAATTTGGCATATTTAGAGTTCTTGGTGCACCCCGGAGCATGCTTGTAAAACTACTCCTGTGTGAATCAATCTTTATCAGTCTTTTGGGGACAATAGCCGGAACAATTGCCGCATCCCTTATTGTTTTTCCTTTTAGTACATATATCAGTTCCCTGTTCGGATTACCTTATTTGCAGCCGTCCTATGGAGTTATATTGTTTTTCGGTCTTTTGAGTTTTTTAATATCCCTGACAGTTGGCCCACTGGCTTCAATTTCTGTCGCAATTAAAATCGGGAATTCCGAAACCTATACCACGATGAGGGAGAATGAATAATGCTTTTAGAGATAAAGGAACTGAAAAAGGAATACAAACGCGGAGAAAGGCTGTTTATGGCAGTTGATAATATCAACTTATCAATATCCCATGGTGATTTCGCAAGCATCATAGGACGTTCGGGAAGTGGTAAAAGTACGCTCCTTAACATGATCGGGGGACTTTTAAAACCAACCTCCGGCAGCATAAGCTTTAATGGAACGAATCTTCATACTTTAAAAGATAAGGAAATATCGGAATTCAGAAATTTTCGACTAGGATATGTACCTCAAGGAACCAGTGCTCTTTCCAATCTAACCGTTTTTGATAATGTACGTCTGCCTTTTTATCTGGCTAAAAGGCAGGGTGACGCATCCGGAAGGGCATCGTTTCTCTTGGCTGAAGTCGGTCTACCCCATCTGGCCGATATGTTTCCCGCACAACTATCAGGCGGAGAGCTGCGGCGTGTTTTTATCGCGAGAGCTTTAATGAACTCGCCGGATATTTTGATTGCGGATGAACCTACGGCAGATTTGGATGTAGAAACTACCAGCGAAATCATGAAGCTGCTTTCCAGTATAAACAAAAATGGCACCACGGTTTTAATAGTTACCCATGAACTGGATACCTTGGAATTTGGGAATAGAGTATTAACCATGTCTTCTGGTAAACTGACCGAGAGCTTACCGACTAATATAAAATACGAAATACACTCTTAACTATTTAACACATATGGGCACAAATAAATTTAAATAACTCTCCCTCATGTTATGAGCTATACAATGAAGACCCCATTCAATTTTGATCTTTTCTAATCCTTTTAAAAGGAATCGGCGCATGCCAAAGTTGCCCTTAATATCACCAAAGACACTTTCAACCTCGAATTACCTGATATCGCAGGAAAATGAGATTAGCAAGTATTATGAGGAGATATTTCGCAGGGTGATAGAAAAAATAAAGGTACGATCGATGGTCGAGGTAGAGTTTGTATTCAAGGTAGGGGTTAAGGTGCGGGAAATACTAGGATAATTAATATAGCAGAACAAAAGCTGGCGATGGTTTTAATAGAGCCTTGCCAAATGGCACACTGATTTTGATAGGATAATTTAATATAGGACTTTCGATACATAAAACAGGAATAAGGTCCTGTGTGGGTTCATCGTTCTTGCTAATATTAAGGTATCTCTCAAAACCTGTTCTTGCACCTTAATCGCTCCACTTAATTGTGTTCGTAAAACCGAATCCGTTTTTAGGGGTAGAAAAATAACAAATGAGTTATAAACCTGTGACACTGCTGTAAATTTCTTCT
>DATMYU010000157.1:0-3110 GCA_035560775.1 Desulfosporosinus sp. | reverse complement strand
CCTATATAGTAGTAGTATGACCTCTAATAATTCTTTCGAAAAATCGCTTAGATTTTAACAATCTTTTCACGATTCTCTTGAACGTTTTTCGTAGCATTACGGGTGTCGACGACGAGTCGGGCCTTCGCAACCACATGCTCATAATCAATGGCACTATGGTCTGTGAGGATCAGCACACCATCAGCGTTGGCAAGCACCTCATCTGTCAGCGGTAAGCTCTCCAGGTGAATTGTACTGCCACCGTGCGGCTCGATCACAGGTATGAATGGGTCGTGATACGTGATATTGGCGCCTTGTTTGCGCAAGAGCTCTATGATTTTTAAGGCTGGTGATTCACGCATATCGTCGATGTCTTTTTTATAGGCTACCCCGAGGACGAAGATTTTAGAATCCTTCAAACTCTTGTTCTCGTTATTCAGTGCCCGAACCACTTTATTGACAACATAATAAGAGACTTCCACATTGATTTCCCCAGCGAGCTCAATAAAGCGGGTGTGGAAATCGTATTCACGAGCTTTCCAAGTCAGATAGAACGGATCGATAGGGATACAGTGTCCACCCACACCCGGTCCTGGGTAAAAGGTCTGGATGCCAAATGGTTTTGTCCCAGCCGCTTCAACGACCTCCCAGATATCGATTCCCATTCGGTCACAGAGCATCATCAACTCGTTGACCATGGCGATATTCACAGCTCTGTACGTGTTTTCAAAGACTTTGGTCAGCTCTGCAGCGGCGGGCGAGGACACTGGAACGACATTTGCTATCGTTTGTATGTATAGCGCATAAGCGATCTCTAGGCAAATTGGGGTCATTCCTCCCACTACTTTAGAGGTATTTTTCGTACTGAAGCGTTTGTTGCCGGGATCGACGCGTTCCGGTGAGAAAGCAAGGAAGAAGTCATGACCCACCTTAAGTCCTGACTTTTCCAGTAAGGGAAGAATGACTTCCTCTGTGGTTCCCGGATAGGTCGTACTCTCTAAGGTGATTAATTGGCCGGGATGGAGATATTTCACAATTGACTCTGTGGATGCTCTAATGTAAGAAATATCTGGATCGCGGGTAATGGTTAAGGGCGTAGGAACACAAATGATCACTACGTCACATTCTGCTAAGCGAGAGAAATCTGTGGTTGCTGTCAAGACGCCACTCTGCACAACGTGCTGAAGGTCTTCGTCTTTAACATCTCCAATATAGTTGTCAGCTGCATTCACACGATCAACGCGTGCAGCATTTATGTCAAAACCAATTACAGGGAACCCGACTTTCCCTTTTTCAACAGCCAAAGGGAGTCCTACATAACCTAAACCGATAACACCTATGCGCGCTTCATGCTTTTCGATCTTTTCTTTAAGTGCAATGGCTACGACATCATTGCCGGTAATCACGTTCTTCACGGTCATCATTTTCTATTTCCTCCTTAGTAATTAGCTACTTAGCTACTGCTTTTGCCGCCTTTTTTCGGAAGGTCGGAATGATTGTCTGCAACAGATCGATAACTTCATCTCGAGTTAAATAACTGCCACGTTCTCGCACAATATGCGTTAGTTCTTCTAGAAGTTTAACATCAATCCCATTCGGTTTGGCAACATGAATTCGGCTGTGTTTGGTTGAGGTTGTTCCTTCTTCCGCGGTTAACAATTCCTCGTAGAGTTTTTCTCCCGGCCGAATTCCTGTGAACTGTATCTTAATATCGACGTCTGGCTCGAAGCCTGAAAGTCGAATTAAGTCTTTTGCTAAATCTACAATCTTGACAGGTTTCCCCATATCTAAAATGAATATTTCCCCACCTTGGGCCATCGCCCCTGCTTGTATGACTAATTGGGCTGCTTCCGGAATCGTCATAAAGAAACGCACCATTTCAGGATGGGTGACTGTCACCGGACCGCCACTGGCAATTTGTCGCTTAAACGTAGGAATAACGCTCCCTCGGCTACCTAAGACATTTCCGAACCGTACAGCTACAAACTTTGTTTGAGAACGGAGATCCATGCTTTGAATCAGCATTTCAACGGTTCGTTTGGTTGCTCCCATAACACTGGTTGGATTGACCGCCTTATCTGTAGAGATCGAGACAAATGTCTTCACTCTTACTTTATCCGCCGCTTCAGCCAAATTCTGGGTACCTACGACGTTGTTTTTTAAGGCTTCTTCCGGATTTTTTTCCATTAAGGGGACATGTTTGTGGGCTGCAGCGTGAAAGACAACACCAGGCTTGTACCGTTCAAAGACCAAGAAAACTTTCTCACGGTCTTTAATATCTAATATTTCCGTCACATAGTCGATCCCTGGACGTTCGGCCCGCAATTCCTGCTCGATGTCAAAAATGCTGTTTTCTCCTTGTCCGATTAGGACAAGTTTCCCTGGATTAAACTTGGCAATCTGGCGACAGATTTCCGAACCAATAGAACCACCTGCTCCGGTGATGAACACTGTCTCTCCTGTCACATATCCAGCGACTTCTTCTAAATCAACGGAAACGGGATCTCTACCCAGTAAATCCTCCACTTGAACCTGTCGAATGGGTTTGACACTCATATCCCCACTAATAATGTCGTAGACACCAGGCATAATCTTCAGATCGACGCCAGATGTTTCACAGATTTGCACAATTTCCCGAACAGACTCACCTGAGGCTGACGGCATGGCAATAATTACTTCATTGATATTATATACCTTTACGACGCGTGCGATATCCTTACGAGTACCTAAAACTGGAATTCCAAGCAATCGCAACTTCACTTTTGATCGGTCATCATCAATAAAACCAGCTGGACGCCCATCCCGATAATTTCGATTTTTTAACTCTCTAGCTGCTAATACACCTGCATCACCAGCTCCGACAATAAGTACCTGCTTTTGCGAGCCTGGGGTATGGCGGTCAAAGGAGTTTTCCTGTAAGACTCGCCAAATAAACCGTGATCCCCCTATTAAAAAGATCATAGAAAACCATAACAAGACCGCCGCAGAGTTTGGCATCCTAAACGGGAGTGCAGCATTCTGAGCGACACCATAAAAATAAACTGCAGCTGCCGTTGCGCCCGTTCCGACGGTTACTGCATAAACAACGGAGAGTAACTCCCCTGTGCTGGCATACTGCCAAAGCCGATTAT
>DATMYU010000156.1:0-4866 GCA_035560775.1 Desulfosporosinus sp. | reverse complement strand
GAGCGGACTAAGCCATTCCAATGGTTTTTTATAACACATTCTAGCAAACTTAGACTCTAAAACTCACAAGAATTAGCTGTTCTGGGAAAAGAGATCACATCACGGATATTTGACATTCCGGTCAAATACATAATAACACGTTCAAAACCAAGTCCGTAACCAGCATGTTTTACACCGCCATACTTTCGAATGTCAAGGTACCACCTGTAGTCCTCTTCGCTGAGTTCGGATTCCTTCATTCGATTTTGCAATACCTCCAGACGTTCTTCCCGTTGGCTTCCGCCAATAATTTCTCCAACCCCTGGAACCAGAAGATCCATAGCTGCCACTGTCTTATTATCCTCATTAAGCCGCATATAGAATGCCTTAATTCCTTTCGGATAATCAGAAACAAAGACCGGTTTTTTAAAGACTTTCTCAGTCAGGTAACGCTCATGCTCAGTTTGAAGATCCGTACCCCAATGAACCGGATACTCAAACTGAGCATTTTCCTTCTCAAGCAGTTCTACGGCTTCAGTATACGTAATGTGACCAAATTCGGAGCTCAAGATATTTTCCAACCGATCAAATAAGGTCTTATCAACAAAGTTATTAAAGAACGCCATTTCCTCTGGGGCATTGTCCAAGGCATACTGGATTATGAATTTCATCATCTCTTCCGCTAGGTTCATATCATCCTTAAGATCAGCAAAGGCAATCTCTGGCTCGATCATCCAAAACTCGGCAGCATGCCTCGCCGTATTCGAATTTTCCGCTCGAAACGTAGGTCCAAACGTATAGACATTGCGAAAAGCCATACAGTAGGCTTCAGCATTAAGCTGACCGCTAACCGTTAGACTGGCAACCCGTCCAAAGAAATCTTTGCTGAAGTCAACGTTTCCAGCTTCATCTTTGGGAGGGTTTGCCATATCCAGAGCCGTTACTCTAAACATTTCCCCCGCGCCCTCAGCATCACTTCCGGTAATAATTGGAGTATGTATATAAACATACCCTTTTTCCTGAAAGAATTTATGAATTGCATAGGCAACGACAGAACGCACTCGAAAAACGGCAGCAAACGTATTCGTTCTAGGGCGCAAATGCGCAATCGTTCGTAAATATTCAAACGTATGGCGCTTCTTTTGGAGGGGGTAATCTGCTGCGGCTAGTGAGAGAACCTCGATGATTTCTGCTTTCAATTCAAACGGTTGCTTTGCTCCAGGCGAAGGAACAAGCACGCCTTGGATACGTAAGGCAGAACTGATTGTAAGCTTCCCAATCTCAGTAAAGTTGGCAAGATTTTCTTCAAAAACCACTTGAATATTTTCGAAGAAACTTCCGTCATTAACTTCAATAAAACCAAACGCTTTGGACGAACGCACTGTGCGAACCCATCCAGATAGCTCTATCTTTTGATTGAGAAACCGGTCCGTCTCTCTGAAAACTTCCTTAACTGTCACCGATTGCATAATAATCCTCCTCAAAATCTCCCATTGAGGGCTTAAGAATTTCCATTTCCTAAGCATAAATTATACATGATTAGATTCTCAACTTCAAATTAAGTGGAAATGTTGGCATCATCCTTATCGTTCCTCGGCATCACCTAACAAAGCTACTAAACGCTCTTCAGTTAATCCCACTTCCGAATAGATCGGGATATTATGTTCTTTTAACAGTGCAGCTGTGACTCCCTGTCCCGGGATTTTACAATGTGAAAAGCTTCCATCATAAATATAATTAACCCCACAGGAGGGGCTACGTTCCTTAAGAATTGCCGCCGTTACCTTGATCATCCTCACAATTTTCAAAACTTCTTTTGCCCCTTGGATAAATTGAGGAGTCACTACTTCTCCCTGCTCCCCCTGGACGACACACCGCCCAAGCAGTACATCCTGCCCGGTCCCCTCAATAATCTCCACCGGAACCCGCGGAGTTGGCAAGCCACCCAGTTGTTCTGGGCAGACTGGGATAAACTTCCCCGAAGAACTGTATTTCTGAAGCAAAGCCTGGGTATTTGTCGTGCCGTCATATTTCGCATTTAGTCCAAGCAAACACGAGCTGACAATAATCATGGTTCCACCCACTTTCTTACTAACGAAGCCATGCGCCTCATTACTCGTCGTTGTGATCAGATACATATTTCCCTCTGAAAATAGCTCATTTTCATTCATCAGCGGTGCCGCTTAAGCGGCATGAGGGTTTGACTAGAAAAGGCCCTCTCCACAAGCCATGGAGAGGGCAATGAACCAAAAGTAATCTATCAAGCTATACCAATCTCCGGCGCAAACCCCGGATGGTAATCTCATGTTCGCCCAGAATATGCGCTGTCGCTAGTTGGCTATCTTGAATATCTAGCAATATAGCCTTCGTTTCTGTTCTGAACTCTAGCAACCCTGCCGTTTGTTCAAAAATAACTTCTTGCCGTGTTTTAATTTGTTCCACAGAACTCTCCAGATTCCCCATCCTTGATTTAAGTTCTGCTACGTCCGTCTTTAGCACTGCTACATCTGTCTTTAACTCTGCTACATCTGTCTTTAGCTCTGCTACGTCCGTCTTTAGCTCTGCTACGTCCGTCTTTAGTACTGCTACATCTGTCTTTAACTCTGCTACGTCCGTCTTTAGCACTGCTACATCTGTCTTTAACTCTGCAAGATCTATCTTAATGCCTTTTATGTCTTGTCCCATTTCAGTCAGGTGATATAGGATTTCCTTCATTTCACTCATGATATACCCCCTTCGAACTAATAATGAAATTCCAACATTATTAAGCTTATCTCAATTATAAAATAGAAAATCAGCTCAAGCAAGGTCTAACTTCAAATTTTTAACATTCCGAGTCATCAGCTAAAACGTTTCGTCTACCTCTATACCTGCCATTTTGATCAGATACATGGCATTCCGAGTGGTTGAAATTCCAGGTCGAAGTTTATAGTCAAAATGAATTTCATCGTTTTTATAATACTCCCGGAAATGATAGTTCCGGATTTTCCGGTCACTTTCACGTTCCAAGTCCCCTAATTCCAAATCGTGAGTAGATACCAAACCCATGGCCCCAACCTTACTCAGTTGCCTAATCAAGACTTTGGCCCCAGCGTGTCGATCTTGTGAATTGGTCCCTTTGAAGATCTCATCTAATAGGAAGAAAATCTTTCCCCCTGTTTTAGACGCGCTGACAATTTGTTTAATTCTCAGTAATTCCGCGTAGAAAGAAGAGATACTTTCTCCTAGATTATCACTCACACGCATACAGGTATAAATTCGCAAAATCGGACAACTAAAACGTTGGGCACACACGGGAGCTCCAGCATACGCCAAGACAAGATTAATGCCTATGGTCCGAAGTAAGGTGCTTTTTCCAGACATATTCGAACCTGTAATCAACAAAATTCCGGAGCTTTTCTCCATAGATAAATCATTGCAAACCGAATTTTCCAAGAGCGGGTGACCTATATTACCCGCCATAATGCCTGATTCCTCAGCGATCTTCGGAAGCCCCCAGGTTGGGTGATCCCTGTGAATAATTGCCAGACTGCTTAAGGCTTCTAGTTCAGCGATGGTATCCACCCAGCGGCCCAGAGAACGACCCGACTTTTCTTTCCAAGATTCTAAGGCAATCATGCACTGAATATCCCAGAGGGTGAGGATATTAATCACGAGAAACATCGCATTGCCCCGGTTGGCTATCAAATCAGCCAAACCCGAAAGCTTCCGGATCTGTTCAAAGGCCGACTTGCCATCGCGGTCATATAATCCTTTTTTTAGGACTTTTAGATAATCCGCTTGAAAGGTTCGCTTTTCAAACCGCTCTAACATTTTTTCATAGACCTTAATACTTTCCTTATAAGGATAAACGGCATTCAGCGCTTTGCCTCTTTCCTTTCCCACAAAGAGTATGATTGTCTGAATCACGAGACCTATGAGTGGATACCAAAAAGGAACTCTCGAGGTCAGAAGATAAAGAAGTAAGAATGTGATTGTGATGATCGGGAGCACTCTGGCTAGAATACCAATCCCAAGTCCTAGATAGGAGGAGTCGTAGGTCTTCGCCCATTCAATGATCGTTTTTGGAGAAGTCATCGGCCGCTTTGTCAGCCCCGCTTCAGCCCTAAACCGCTGTCGCCAGGCATGATTTCTTGCTAGTTCCTGGATAGCCTCTTGCCTCTTGCGAATTGTTTCTGCTTCTACTGGGGGTTCGGTCAAGGCTTCTTTCAGCTTTTCTCTTCCTCTAAATGTCTTGGCAGTATTAATCCATTGAAAGAGTGAACGGGAACCAAAAAGGTCCAGATCTTCTGAATAGGGGTGAGAGGGATCTTTAAAGTCTTCTCCAGTATCAGCGAAGGATTTCCACTCTCCAGCTAAACGTTTCAATGCTTGATCATGGGTTTCATAAAGCGCATAGATATAATCTTTTCGCATCCTTAAATTCTGGTGCCAAAGGACCAGGGCTAAAAAAGAGACCACTGTAACGACAACCATCCCCAGACCCCAAGAAGATCTTTGGGTCATATATAAGAATACAGCCAGTCCACAGCCTATAAGAGATGTAACTAGTCTTAGATTACTTAATTGGTTAATAGTTTGGGTTAGTTTTTTCAACCGTCGCTCGTAATAGTTCTTTCGTCTTTCATACTGTTCTTTTGGTTCTTTCAAGCGCTTTATCCCCTCTACTTCAAAAATATAGTAAGCTCTCACCTTACTACCATACATACACACCTATATTGGCCTCTTGTAGTCTGTAGTTTATACTAAGTATAGCTCTGAACTTACTATACCCTATTCTACCAAGTATCGCCAAATGCCTTCCCCTCTTTTCCTATAACTATACAGAAAGTATAAGTTTTTGGAGTAGCATAATTCTGGTGGTATAAGTGCAACTAGGCGGCCGCC
>DATMYU010000155.1:0-2480 GCA_035560775.1 Desulfosporosinus sp. | reverse complement strand
GAGCTAAAGGATCCATATATTATTTCATATAGTTCTGCTAAGTCTTTGAGTTCATACTCTTCAAGTTTTCTTTTAAAACCTAAAACATCCATATAAGCTACGGTATAATTGCCAATACTTCCGAGCATTTTTAACCCCCTTACACAAGTATTAAATATAGCATCAAAACAACAAACTCCTATCAAAAAACCTAATACTCTTTACCCCTTCAACCAGCTGTCTCCCCCATAAAGGCTATCAGGAGATCATCATGTTTAGCACCTTTGTTGTAATCTTTCACCTGGTTATTATACCTGATATTATCAGGGTTGAATAGAATATGTCCCTTCTTAACTTCCGGCTCAAGAGATATAATCCTCTCATGTTTCTGTCCCCTACTTATTACTTCATCGACTGGAGTGAATATCTTATTCTTCCAAAGTTCTTCCTCAAATTTCTGCTTGATATTACTCTGCGCTGCTGTAGTTTCAAAGCCAATCTTCTCAACCGGATATTGCTGTAGCTTTTCAATGGCAACCTGAAACAGATCATCGGGAATTAATTTGTATATACTCCTATCAACCACATACTTCTGCTTCATTTTTCTATGAAGACCGAGAATTGTTATTGCTGAGAAGTCATTTCTTTTTACCAGCTTTAATTGCAGGATCAATGTACATTACGAGTTCCATTTCTTCATAGCCAGGAAGTCTGTCCCAATATTGAATATCCCTAAAAATATAATCATCGATACTTCATGGATCATTCTGCATTTCCTTATAGAAAGCTTTATCGCCCATTGAGATTAACTACTTCTAGTCTCAATGGGTGGATTTTTTTAATTTGATATCAATTTAATTTTTATTCCCGATCAACTGTCCAAGCTGCTGTTCAATATCTTTACCGACTACATAATAGGGAATCGCCACGGCTATCAAGGAAGAGATGGTCGTGAGAAAAACAGCCGCAAAAATGGTCTTGGCCCAGCGCAGATAGATTTTAACAGTCCGCAGCAGGGTTCCTTTGGCATTCTTAGGTTTGGCAGTTCCGATCAACGTTACCTTCTCCACGATCTGTTGAAAAGCTTCAATATACTTTTCTTTTGCTAAAAATCTGTTGCAACGGCAAACTCTTTCTATAACTGTCTTTCAAGTTTTGATAAAAATTCATCCAATGATTCACTGATATCAATATTCATCCGCTCTGCCAAAACAATCACCCACCATAGGCATTCGCTAAGCTTATGCTCCAGTTCAGATCCTGTATCACCGCCTTTGGGCCAACGTTCTTGCTGGGACATCGTCAAACGGCCCACCAAGCCGGCATCTGTCAAGAAAGCAAGCGCATCCTCTTCTACTGTCCATTCTTTTTGATGATACTGCCTTTCCAGCTGATGATAGTGTTTTCTTATTTGAACGGAACGCTCAATTACCTCACTAAAATTCATATCTTTCATATCCTCTCTTCTTTACTTATGATTTGCAAATCAATTATAGCATTCTAAAGATGACAACACTCCGTCATATTTAGAATGCTATTTTGCACATTGACTTATTCTCTATACCGAAAGAAAGGAACTGGGACTGATTTATTTCAGAACCGGATTGCTTAGGTCCGGAAAAAAGTGCCTCAGAAAGGCCACTCTGACTGACAACATGACACGTATGCCCTATGGGACATCTAACGATTATTTAGAAATGGCAAGAAGCTAACGGCCAAAAAAGTTTTTGATCAGCACCGAAACTTGCAAACTTTGCTCTTCCAGCACAAAATGCCCTCCACAAAGAAAATACGTTTCGATATGGATTAAGTCTCTATTAAAGGCATAGGCTCCTGCCAAGGTAAATATGAAATCGTTTTTGCCCCAGGCTACCAGAGTCGGTGGCTGATAGGTTCGCAAGTAGTGCTGCCAAGCAGGATACTCTGCTGCATTCTTCCGATAATCATACCCTAGCGCCAGCTGGATTTGGCTGTTTCCGGGGCGATCAAGAAAAAACTGGTCCATGGCATAGCCATCAGGACTAATTAGATATGGCTGACAAGCGCCGGTTAAATATTGCTTTTTAGTAAAATCAAAGGTTGTAAGCTGGGCAAATGCTGCTTCGGTAGTTTGGTTTGGGTCCGCCCAAAGTGCTTTGAAGACATTGAACGGTTCCCCTAGTCCTTGCTCATCGGCTACTGCATTCTGAATAACAAAACCAAGAATACGCTGTGGATTGCGCATAGCTAATCTAAATCCAATTGGCCCCCCGTAATCATGTACATACAGGATATATTGAGAAATACGCAGCGCGGCCAGCAGCTTTTCAATCACAATGGATAGATTCTCGAAGGTGTATTGATATTCCTTCGTTGTAGGCATGCTGCTATGACCGAATCCAGGGTAGTCAGGAGCGATGACGTGAAAACAGTCTGCCAGCAGGGGAATTAAATCCCTGAACATATGAGAGGAGCTTGGAAATCCATGAAGCAGGACAATGGTTGGATTATCTGGAAAACCC
>DATMYU010000154.1:0-2292 GCA_035560775.1 Desulfosporosinus sp. | reverse complement strand
CAGCGGCGGGTTTAACTTGACGGTGAATGGCAATACGGATCTAAAGGGTGCGGTTATTGCCAGCACGGCTGCGCCGGATAAGAATAAGCTAACGACAGGTTCCTTGACTTGGTCGGATATCCAGAATAAGGCGGAGTATAGCGCGAGTAGTTCTGGGGTTGGTTATAGCCGCAAAACGGGTTTTACACCTACTGCAGGTATACCTGTATCTGGAAATGCAGATAGTACTACTAAGTCGGCAATCTCTCCAGGTACAATCACGATTACCGGTAACCAGAAGCAAGATCTAAGTAATTTGAGTCGTGATCCTAGTGGTGCATTGAATGCTTTGGGTAAGATATTCGATAAGAAGACCGTTCAGGAGAAACAGGAATTAGCGAATTTATTTGGTCAAGAAACGTTTAATGCTATTGGAGATTTGGCCTTGAGTCAGTACAAGAAAGCACTTAAAGATGCAGCAAAGTATGAAAAGGGTACTCCCGAATATAATGAGGCAATGGCAAGAGCTGATTTGTGGAGTGAAGGCGGAACTAACAAGATTCTGTTGCATGCAGTAGCTGGCGGCATTATATCCCAACTTGCTGGAAGCGGATTTAAATCCGGAGCAGTAAGTGCAGGATTAAATGAAGCTGTACAAGGCGAATTGGCGAAGATTAAAGATGCAGGTATTCATGAACTGGTAAGTGCAGCAATTGGAGCGGCAGCAGCTAAAGTAGCTGGCGGTAATGCACAAGTTGGCGCAGCTGTAGCGGTTAGTGCAACGAAGAACAATTTTTTATCGCATTGGCAACAACAGCAACTAGAAAAGGCTATTGCTAATGAAGATTGGAATGCAGTTAAGTATTGGAAACAAATAGATATAGCTCAAGATATGATAGGCATTTTACAAGGTGTTGGCTATGTAAATTTGTACAATGATTCTTATTGGGCGACTCATGATGATGAATTACAAAAAATCTCTACGCTGGCGCAAGAGTTAGCAGCGTCCTCTGCCTTTAATAGTTCCATAGGTTGGAAGATACAAAAAGACTGGGATGCAGCTGTAAACAACTTACAGCGACAAGGCATTTCACCCAATGACCCGACATATAATGATAGGCTATATGCTCAATTCAACAAAGAGGCCGAACAAAGTACGAGTGTCTTGCTATTTGCTGGCGGAGAAGGTTTGGCTGCGATAAAAGAATTTATTAGTGCGAGAAATGCCATTATCGCAACCAAGGGGCCGAGTAATGCTGACGCCGTACTTAACCAAATGTACAGAAACGTTTCTCTGGGTAGAGGTTCAACAGGAAGAATAATACCGAACACTCTAAATGAACAACTTGCGATGAAAGAAGTTTTGTCTAACCCGCTAACAGGAGCAAGGGAATTACAATCCGTGACGATGACCGACTCTAGGTGGCTTGCTACAGAAGGTTGGGTAAAAATGAGTAGAAATGTTAACGGTACAGAAATTCATTTTGTCTATAACCCTAGAATTGGTGCTTTCGATGATTTTAAATTCAAATAAACTATCAATGGGAGGCGATGGATAATGAATGAAAATGTAGTTTTTTGCTCTGAGAAAAATGAGCTGATAGTAGAGCATTTGTACACAGTTGAGGATTACCTTACTTACAATATTCAAGTAAAGTCTGGACTGTTTGCAGGAGCATCGAATTTTTGTCTGCCAAAAGAAGAAGTATGTTTATTAATTGAAAAAATAACTTACATACATAAAGAATTGAGCGGAAATTGCGAAATAAAGGATACTGATTCTGATGCTTATATTATAATTGAGACTGAAAAGCTAGGGCATATATCCTTACATGGACAGATCGGAGGAAGCCACGAAGACCATTTCATGAAATTCAAATACTCAATCGACCAGACTGTCTTAATTGGATTGATGCAGATACTTAAGAAATCAACTTTGTAGCTGTCAGTAACAATAGGCAACTAAGCTAACTGTAAAACTTCTACCAAACTCACTGCAAAACACCAGACGTAGGAGACTAAATTCCCATAAAGCCAAGAAAACCATAACTTCATGCCAAGCGCAGCACCGACAATCTGGCTGCATAATCTAAATTCTGCAGTCAGCCATCCCCGCTGACCCTCGCAAAGCGTCAGTACCGTCAGAAGGGACAGTGGCGCTACTGACGCAATTGCCGCTACGCGAGGGAGAACACGGTAACCAAAACCAAATACACCCCAATTTGAGGTCAACAGAGACAATCTGTTGGCCTTTTCTCTTGTGGGACAGATAGGGACGTTCCTTTTTTGACATAAATTTAATATACTATTACC
>DATMYU010000153.1:0-2756 GCA_035560775.1 Desulfosporosinus sp. | reverse complement strand
ATTGTGACATTAAATAACTGTTCTTACAAAAGATTGACCAAATGCATTATCCTCTTTATAACCTTAAGCTTATTTACACTGCGGCAACCCCCATGGCCAGTGATGGTAAGGTCGAGCCTGCACTATGGAGGCGAAGGCATTCCAGTTCACCCATCGCACCATGTGGAGTGTATAGCATTGATGTCAAGGGCAAATAAATAGAAGGGCTGAAATGCTTATAAATAAAGGGCTTCCAGACATTGATTTTCTCTCTCGGCAGCATTGCCGGAGGTGCTAATGTCAGGAAACCCTTATTTTTGGTAGTTTTTCTTTTGATTCTACTTCTGCTTTCTGGAAGTTTTTTTGCCGGAACACGACTCGGCGGGACGTCGGAGCTGGGAGAATCGTATCAATACCCGCACGCGGCAAGAACATAATCCCTGAAATAATTCAGAAAGGGATAGCTGCCTGAAGGAAAGTAACCGGTTGACACTGCTACAAGTTCCAGATCGGGAACAACAACAATATATTGCCCCGCATGGCCCACGGCGAAATACGTTTTGAGGTTTCCAAACGTTCTGAGCCACCATTGATACCCATATCCGGGGATCGGCTGAGCTGCAGACTGAGGTTTTGTGGATTCCGCCACCCATGCTTCCGGCAGAATCTGCCGGTCGTTCCATCTGCCGCCGTCCAGATAAAGCTGCCCGAATTTTGCCGCGTCACGCGCATTCATGGAGATACCGTTTCCGCCGTCCGTAATGCCCTGCGGGTCGGTTCTCCACTGGACGCTGTCCATTCCAAGCGGTTGGAGGAGATGCTCCAGGGCAAAGTCATAAGAGGTTTGTCCGGCGGCCTGCTGTATAATCGCGGAAAGCAGATGGGATCCGCCGGTGCTGTAATTGAATGCGGTACCGGGTTTCGTTGCCATTGGCTGGGACAGAACAAAGTCCACCCAATTCTCTGATTGCACAAAGTTACGGAACATCGGCCCGCCCGACTCTGGCCAATAGATTCCCGATGTATGCTCCAGCAGATGCGCTATGGTAATTTCTTTTTTGGAGGCACTATCCGAATCGGCAAGCTGAGGGAAAAACTCCGACAGCTTGGTATCCACGCCGTCAAGCAGTCCTTGGTCGATGGCCATGCCAATGAGCGCGGACGTGAAGCTTTTCGTACAGGAATTCAGCGGAAATACGCTGCGCTCATCGTAGCCTTGCTTATAATATTCGTCAATGATGTACCCGTCTTTGGCGATTACAACAGAATAGATATTTATATCTTGAATCGCGTCGTGAAGACTCTTAAGAAGGGCCCCGTCCACGCCGTGATTTTCTGGCGTGTCAAACTGCCAGTTATAATCAGGCCACTCCTCTTCGATGGCGGGAACTGCGGCTGTGTCAGGAGTGTTCTCCACAAGCTCATTTTCGGGCACCGACGCGCCGCTTGGACCCGCAATATCATTGGCTGCGCGGCACCCTGACGCACTGATAATCAAAATTATTAAGATTAAGAGGATAAAGGTTATTCTTTTCATGAGGTTCCTCCTTCCACATGCCCATAAATTATCAAACTCCTGTGCCGAGAAACAAACACGGAAATGAATTTCCCCTGCTGGGATAATTATACTAGACGCTCAAGGTATTTCCTTCACACTAACATCATAGTTCATAATCAATTCGTCCTTTCCTAATCGCTTGATCATTGTTTCAAGGAGTTGTAACCGACCTGCTGCCTCCTGCGCTTCCTGCTTTACCTCGGCATATTTGATTTGAAGATACCGCCGCAAAGCATCAGCATCGCCATACTGATGGATGATCTCAGTGATAGCTGCCAGCGAAAGCCCCATGTTTTTGAGAAGGGTGATCCAATTCGCAAGCGAAAGCTGACCGGCTGTATAATATCGGTATCCTGTAAATCCATCAACCTCATCTGGTTTTAAAAGTCCGATTTCATCATAAGATGCTGTCAAGTAGGGACTAAGAATTAATGCCATTCGCAGATAATCCAACTAATCATGCGGCTATATGGTTGCGGAGACAACACTACAGTTTGCTTATTTTCTTCATCAGCACATAGCCGCAACCTTTTGCTTACCTGCTTAATCTGTTTTGATTGGCTTGGAAGTCATTATCTGTGAAGGAGCGGTGTCAGGACGTTATCATATGTAGTAAATCACCTACCGCATTTGGGCAGGTGCTTTTTATTGATTATGACTTCCGCACTGGCCTGATATACTTCCAAAACCGCTCCGGATTAAATGAAAAGTAAATTATTCTACCGGGGGAAGTATCAAAGCAGTAACCGGTGCCTGCAAAATCAAAAGTTGCCATTGCCTTTTCCATCTTTTCCTCCACACTACGATTTTCCTGCTCATAATCGAATGGCCCATGTTCAAAAACAATATACTCGGCTTCGGGAACATCAATCATAAGCATTTGTGGTGGTACTTCGCCTTTATAATCAAAAGGAAGACGTACACCATAACACTCTGTACGTGGAATACCCCAATCGCAGAGTCTGCCGTCCGGGTCATTAATGTACGCCATAATATGACCGCTGCCGCTGTTAGATTCGCTCCCACCATCGTCATCCAATTTGCCCTTGATACTATCGAGTAAGCCGCAAATTGTTTCGCAGTCTTGTCCCGGAATAAGGCTTTGCTTTTGCCAAAAATCCCAATACCCATTACTCTCATAGTTTTTAATGTGCAAAAATTTGTGTGCGGGAATGGTTACAAAATAAATTTTAAAATCATCTGTAGATTTCATCATACC
>DATMYU010000152.1:0-2560 GCA_035560775.1 Desulfosporosinus sp. | reverse complement strand
GACAGATTAAGTTTGTTGTTGCTAAGTGGGTGTGGTTCTCAAACCGAAGGTTCAAGTTCACCAACCAACAATACTGAACAACCGATAACAATCGCCGCTTCATTCTACCCAATGTATATCTTCACCTTAAACGTTGCCAAGGACATACCTAATGTAAAGGTGATCGATATGACTAAGCCCTCGGCCGGTGACCTTCACGATTATGCCGTAACGCCTGAAGACATGAAGAATCTGGAGGGAGCAAAAGCCCTCATAATCAACGGAGCAGGAATAGAATCTTTTATGGCTAAAATTACGAGCCAAATGCCGAATTTGAAAATCATTGATTCCAGTAAAGGGATACAGTTAATTAAAGGTCAAGGTGATCAAGGTGATAATCCTCATCTATGGGTAAGTATCTCTAATGCTATTACACAGGTGCAAACTATTGGAGATCAACTTGCTTTATTAGACCCCAATAATGCCACAAAATATAAAGAGAACGCCAATGTGTATATTAAAAAACTCGAAGCACAAAGAGCCAAAATGCATCTAGCCTTAGACGGTGTAAAAAACCGAGATATTATTACTTTCCATGATGCCTTTCCCTATTTCGCTAAAGAATTCAATTTGAACATAGCTGCTGTCGTCGAACGTGAACCCGGTTCGGAACCTAGTGCCAAAGAGTTGAGTGATACAATAGCCCAAATCAAGAGCCTTAAAATAAACGCTATCTTAGCAGAACCACAATATCCTGCTAAAGCGGCAAATACCATCTCGAAAGAGACGGGCGCCAAAGTTTATACACTTGACCCCGTTGTGCTAGGACCTATGGAAGCAGATGCCTATATCAATATTATGGACCTCAATCTCAAAACATTACAAGAGGCGCTTAAATGAACATGATACAACATAAATGTACCCAAAATTGTCAGGGGACGTCCTGTAAGTGTGGTCTATGTTGTACCAAAATTACAAACTTTGGTGTTTCACGTGGCGGTACAGAAATATTGCGAAATGTCAATCTCCACATTCACTGTGGGGATTTGACAGCAATTATCGGTCCTAACGGCGCAGGGAAAAGCACGCTCCTTAAAGCTATCTTAGGAGAAATCCCTCATACTGGAGAACTTCAATTTCTTGATGCCCAGAGCGAAGGAACAACAAAACCAACCATGGGCTATGTCCCTCAGAAGCTTGATCTCGACTCAAGTTCTCCGACAAGTGTCCTCGACTTGTTTACTGCTACCCACTCCAAAATGCCCATCTGGTTCTCATATCCTAAAAAAACACGCGAGCGTGTTAGAGAAACTCTAGCCCGCACTCAGGCAGAACACTTAATCAATAAACGCTTAGGCACCTTATCAGGAGGGGAGTTACAAAGAGTTTTACTAGCCCTCGCCCTTGATCCAATTCCTCACCTCTTACTTCTGGATGAGCCCGTATCAGGTATAGACCCGAGAGGTTTAGAATTGTTTTATAAAACGGTTTCGATTCTTCGTAAAAACTACGACTTATCTATTATCTTGGTTTCTCATGACCTAAATTTGGTAGCGGAGTATGCGGATCGGGTAGCTTTCGTCAATAATAAGACGATTGAATGCGGCGGAACTCCAGAAGAAGTATTCAGTAATGAAAAAGTAATCCAAACGTTCGGTTTAGATTGGGCAAAACGTTATCTAGGGGCTGAGAAGGATAGGGTGGACAATGCACATTTGGTATAGTTTGGTGAACCTATTGCTTCCCTTCGACTGGGTTCAGCATGAATTTATGAAGAATGCTCTCCTGGGCATATTATTGGTTACGCCAATTTTCGGCTTGCTAGGCACCATGATCGTCAATAACAGAATGGCTTTTTTTTCTGATTCGTTGGGGCACTCTGCTCTTACAGGTATCGCCATTGGGGTTGTTTTCGGGATCAAAAATCCTATTTGGTCAATGCTCCTCTTTTCAGTTTTGATTACCATAGCAATTCTAGTGGTCAAAGAAGCAAACACAGCATCGACAGATACGATAATTGGAGTGTTTTCTTCGACAGCAGTTGCGCTGGGGATAGTGATACTTTCACGCAACGGAGGATTTACCAAATATTCAGTATATCTTATTGGCGATTTGTTAAGCATTACCCCATCCAACTTGCTGACCCTTGGGATTGTCTTTGTCGTAGTTATTGCCTTATGGGTCATTATTTTCAACAAACTACTTCTGGCTAGTATGAACCCCTCTCTGGCACGTAGCAGAGGGATTAACATCCGATTATATGAATATTTATTCGCCATGATCATGGCGGTCATCGTCACCATTTCTATTCAATGGGTGGGCATTCTAATTATTAGTTCATTATTGATTTTGCCTGCCGCTTCTTCGCGAAATATTGCAAATAATATGAGGCAATACCACATTTACTCAGTTTTGATTGCTCTTATATCAGGAGTATCAGGGTTAATCTTATCCTACTTTTGGGGAACAGCCACCGGGGCAACTATTGTGCTGATCTCATCCATGTTTTTCGCAATAACTTTTATTATTAAGTTAAGACTTGGCTAAAGATTTTATCTACGAACGATAACCTTGTTTAAAG